>JBDWKL010000013.1 GCA_039973685.1 Hyphomicrobiales bacterium | reverse complement strand
ATGCGCGATGGCAAAGTGTTCGCGGGTTTAGAGCCTGTTACCGTTCAAGATGTTGAAGGTGATCATTATACCCTTGGTGAAAAGGTGCATACGGATCTTTCCACGATGGACGTGATCTTAATGCGCCAAGACCCGCCGTTTCACATGGGCTACATTACAGCGACACATATCTTGGAACGTATCCATCCAGATACTTTGGTGCTTAATTATCCTGCCGAAGTGCGCAATGCACCTGAGAAAATCTTCGTCACAGAATATCCAGACCTCATGCCGCCAACGCTGATTTCTCGCAATACAGACGACATCAACGCTTTCCGCGAAGAGTTTGGCGACATCATCGTGAAGCCGCTTTATGGCAATGGCGGCGCGGGTGTGTTTCGGGTGACGAAAGAAGATCAAAACCTATCTTCGCTATTGGAGATGTTCGATAGCCTCTACCCAGAGCCATACGTGATCCAGCAATATCTCCCAGATGTGCGCGCAGGTGACAAGCGTATTATCTTGATCGACGGTGAACCTGTTGGCGCAATCAACCGTGTACCTGCTGAAGGTGATGCTCGTTCCAACATGCACGTAGGCGGTAAAGCCTTAAAAACGGATATGACAGAGCGCGAACTTGAAATTTGCGCCCGCATTGGACCAGAACTCAAAAAGCGCGGGTTTGTGCTTGTAGGCATTGATGTCATCGGTGATGTGATGACCGAGATTAATGTGACCTCACCTACGGGCGTGCGTGAAGTGAAAAAGTTCGGTGGTGCTGATATTGCCGCTTTATTCTGGGATGTTGTGGAGAAAAAGCGCAGTTAATTCTGGTTTTATCAATAAATTCAAATTATTTATCAAGCAACTTGCTTATCTGTTCCCTTTGTGTTCTTGTTTTTAACAATAAATACGTTAAGGGTGGTGGGCAATGGTGGCGCATGTAACGACGGTGGCTTTTCAGGGTATCGAGGCAACGCCTGTTGATGTGCAGGTGCAGCTCATGCCGGGGCTTCCGGCTTTCACGATTGTGGGCCTGCCGGACAAAGCCGTGGGGGAGAGCCGCGAGCGGGTGAAATCCGCCCTTGCAGCAACTGGCCTGTCGCTTCCAGCCAAACGCGTCATCATCAATTTAGCACCCGCAGACCTTCCCAAAGAAGGCAGTCATTTTGATTTGCCCATTGCGCTCGGCGTTATGATGGCCATGGGCGCTTTGCCTTCTGATGCGATGGATGATTATTTCGTGCTGGGTGAATTGTCGCTTGATGGCAAGACGGAAGCTGTCTCTGGCGTATTGCCAGCAGCGATGGCAGCAAACAAGCAAGGGCGTGGGTTGCTATGCCCTAAGAAAAGCGGTGCGGAGGCTGCTTGGGCGGGCGAAGATATGGATGTTTTGGCACCCGAAAGCTTGATCCAAATTAGCAATCATATTAATGGGTCGCAGGTGATGACGCGCCCGAAGGCCGGCATGGCTGACCGTATGACAACGGGCATTGATCTTGCTGACATCAAAGGACAAGAAACAGCAAAGCGGGCGCTGGAAGTAGCGGCTGCTGGTGGTCATAATCTTTTACTGATTGGTCCGCCAGGCGCTGGTAAATCGATGCTTGCAAGTCGGTTGCCAACCATATTGCCGCCACTGGCACCTCAAGAATTGTTGGACGTTTCGATGATTGCGTCGATTGCTGGCGAGCTTGAAAATGGTCACTTGTCCGATGCAAGGCCGTTTCGAACCCCGCATCATTCCGCCTCAATGGCGGCGATGGTGGGTGGCGGCATGCGGGCGAAACCAGGGGAGGCGGCACTCGCTCATAATGGTGTGTTGTTCCTTGATGAGTTGCCAGAATTCTCGCCGCAAGTGCTGGATAGTTTGCGCCAACCGCTTGAATCAGGAGAAACTATTATTGCTCGCGCCAATCACCGCGTGAGTTATCCCTCTCGCTTCCAATTGATCGCGGCCATGAACCCTTGTCGGTGCGGTATGGCTGGTGAACCGGGCCATACATGCAGGCGCGGTCCGCGTTGTGTGTCAGATTATCAAGGGCGTATTTCTGGTCCGTTCCTAGACCGCATTGATATCCGCCTTGAGGTGCCGGCCGTGTCTGCTCTCGATTTGTTGGAACCAGGCACAGCCGAAAAGAGTGCTGTGGTTGCTGAACGTGTTGCAAACGCACGGGCGATGCAGGCAGCCCGCGCTGCAAAGCTTGATCCGCAGATGGTGGGTAAATCGCTCACCAATGCCACCACTAGTCCCGCCATGATTGAGAAAATCATCGAGCTTGATGATCCTGCCCGCGCTATGTTGAAGATGGCGGCAGAAAAGTTGACCCTTTCTGCGAGGGCCTATCACCGTATCTTGAAGGTCGCGCGCACGCTGGCGGATTTAGAGCAGAGCGAAAATGTCGCCCGTTTGCATATTGCAGAAGCGATTTCGTATCGTGCAATCAGTGCTTCCAGCGCTTTGGCTGCTTGAGGTCGAAAAAAACGCAATCTCCAGTATTGCGCAATAAAATGGAAACCTTCATGAGCGATAATCGCACCCATGAATTTGAACCGTAAAACTGATAGCCCATCCACCAAGCTACAAAGCGATAGATTGCTTGGCCTTCTGGCAATCTCAATCCTTTTGCCGTTTGTGTTATTGGTTGTCACGTTCAGCGGTGGTGTCGACAATTCCGCAATCCTTTTGCTTGCGTCAGCTATCCTGCCAATACTGGTGCTGTTTTTCTATGCCAAGGTAAAATGGGGTGAACGTGACCGTTTTCAAAAACGCATCCATGATTTATCGGCTGAATTGGAAAAATCTCAAGACCACCTTTGGCAGCAAGTAGGTCAAGATGAAAAGCTAGCGCGCATCGAACATGCTAACCGCGCCAAATCGCGGTTTCTGGCAACTGTTAGTCACGAGATTAGAACGCCGCTAAATGGCATTTTGGGCATGAGCGGATTGCTTGCTGAAACGGAACTTAGTTCAGAGCAGCATGCCTATAACGAAGCCGTCGATAAATCTGGTAAAGCGCTCTTAAATCTCATCAATGACATTCTCGACTATTCAAAAATCGAAGCAGGACGATTGGATCTGTTGCCAAGCGACATCAATCTTGGCGATCTACTGGAAGAAAGTGCAGAGCTTTTGGCGCCTCGCGCACAAGAAAAACAAATATCCATTGCGACTTATTGTGACCCACAATTGCCTGAGGTGATGGAGCTTGATGGAGACCGCCTGAAACAGGTTTTGTTTAATCTGTTGGGTAACGCCATCAAATTCACAGAACAAGGTGGCATTTTAATCGAGGCACGACGTGTGCTTGATAAAGGCGTTTCCGCTTTAAAAGTCTCCGTTAAAGATACGGGCATCGGTATTGGCGAAGACGAACAAAAGCACATTTTCAGCGAGTTTGGTCAGGCAGATGAAGGCAGCGCCCGCGCTTTCGGCGGAACAGGATTGGGTCTCACGATATCAAGTCGTATCATCGAGGCATGCGGTGGAACGCTCACGGTTGAAAGTGCTAAGGGCCAAGGGTCGACTTTTACCTTTGTCATCCCCGTTGAATTGCCAAAAGTACAAGATCAGGTTCAAGAACTTAAAGGCCAAATGGTTTTATTGGCAGGTAATAACGAATCTCAACATGAGACCCTTAGCAATCAGCTCCTAGATCAAGGAGCTTATGTGGTCCGCTCTAGATCACTTGATGATTTAAAAGGAAAGCTTGCTGCATCGGAAATGGCGGGAGAAACGTTTAGTCTCTTGATCATGGATGCGGCACTAATCGACGAACCCGATGCAACAATGGCGAGTTTGAAAGAGGCGACACCCGACCTTCCGCCCGCCGCCGTGCTTGTTGGCATCAAAGGCCGCACAAAACTGGATGAGATCAAAGCAGCTGGTTTTGCAGCTTATCTTGCAACGCCCGTCCGTCGTTCGTCTTTCAAGCGTGTGGTTGGGGATTTGTTGGGCAAGAAAGCGAATAAAAAAGCAATCTTCGTTTCTGATCCCGCTGACGACAAATCCAAGTTGTCAAAGAGCAAGGTGAAAATTGGAAAGGGCTTCCATGTCCTTCTCGTGGAAGACAATCCAATTAATGCAATGCTTTCCCGTGCTCTCCTAGAGCGCGAAGGGTGTATCGTTAAAACGGTTGAAAGTGGCGATGATGCGCTCATTCAAACGCCATCTGGTCATAGTTATGAATTGATTTTGATGGATCTACATATGCCTGGCATGGACGGCATCACGGCGACACAAAAAATCAGGGAAAGTGAGGCCGTTGATGGCAATGGTGCGGTTAAGATCATCATGCTGACAGCCGATGCGACAGATGAAGCGCGGGATGCAGCGCTTAACGCGGGCGTTGATGCCATTTTGACAAAGCCAATCGACATGCAGGCGCTACAAACAGAAGTTGCCTTTGCATGGCAAAATGCTGATCTCGATTCTCAGCACAATGATTGCAAAGTGTCATAAGAGTTTAAAACTTTCGCTGGCTTGTGTTCTTGTATGGGCAGTGCTGCTATTGTCCATGCAAATTGACCTAGGGCTTTTCCAAAATGACAATGATGTTTGACCACATAAAACCAGCGCGCTTGCGCAATAGGTTTGGTTTTGTGAAAACTCTTGCTCAGTTAAGCCGTTTCCCCCGCAAGTTTAATCTTGCAGGCCTTGAACCGGTGCTTGGTCGCATAGGTTCTTTAGAAGTGCGTTTGATCACGACCAAAGCCGAACTGAAAACAGCCCAAAAATTGCGTTACAACGTCTTTTATGAAGAGATGTCTGCGCGGGCTGAAGGAGCACGCAAAGCTCGCAAGCTTGATCAGGATAAGTTTGACAGAATTTGCGATCACCTCATCGTGGTTGATATGGCATCTGGTCGCAAGGGTGGTGAAATTGTTGGGACTTATCGTTTATTACGACAAGAGATCGCTGCCCAAAATGGCGGGTTTTACACCCAAGGCGAATATAACATTGATGCTTTGATTGCCCGCCATCCCGCTAAAAAATTCTTAGAACTTGGTCGTTCCTGCGTTTTAGAAAAATACCGCACCAAGCGCACTGTTGAGCTGCTTTGGCATGGTATTTGGGCTTATACCTTGCATCATAAAGTCGATGTTATGTTCGGTTGCGCATCGCTTGTTGGTACGAATCCAGAGGACATGGCGGATCAGCTATCAGTTTTGAAAGCCGCAAATGAAGCGCCAGACCTGTGGAAGGTGCGTGCCCATGATGACCTTTATGTTGATATGGGAAATGATGGCGATCACTCGCCCAGAAAAGCGCTTGGAAAATTGCCGCCTTTGATCAAAGGGTATTTGCGCCTTGGTGCTTATATTGGAGATGGCGCGGTGGTGGATCATCACTTTGGCACCACGGATGTGTTGATTGTTTTGCCGATTGAAAACATAAATCCGCGTTACATCACCTACTACGGTGAGGATGCTGGACGGCACGCGGCATAAGTCTCCACAATTATCTATGGAAAGTAGCAGACTCTTAAAGTCGCAGTGGTGATCTTGGCACGCTGCTCTGATAGCGTGCCGCTTATGAACGCGATAACCACCCCAAATTCTGAGCCCGTGGAAAAAGCACCTGCACCTGCTGCTGGTCTGACACCCATGATGGCGCAGTATATCGAGATTAAAACGGCCAACCCAGATAGTTTGTTGTTTTACCGAATGGGTGATTTTTATGAGCTGTTTTTTGAAGACGCGGAACAAGCCTCGCGTGCTTTAGGCATAACACTCACTAAGCGCGGCAAGCATGATGGTGCTGATATTCCCATGTGCGGCGTGCCAGTTCATGCCTCAGATGATTATCTACAACGGCTGATCAAGCTTGGTTTTCGCGTGGCGGTTTGCGAGCAGCTTGAAAATCCAGCAGAAGCAAAAAAGCGTGGTCATAAGGCGGTCGTGAAGCGGGACGTGGTGCGCCTTGTAACGCCTGGCACCTTGACCGAAGAAACGCTGCTTGAAGCGGGAAGTAGTAATTATCTGGCAGCACTTGCGCGTGTAAAAGGAAGCGAAGAGGGCGCTTTTGCATTGGCTTGGGTTGACCTTTCAACCAGTGAATTCCGTGTGACAGAAACCGAACTTTCACGGCTAGAAACAGACATCGCTCGCGTTGACCCGAAAGAGCTGATTGTCAGCGATGCGCTTTTTGAAGATGCGAACCTTCGCACACTACTCGATGAAGTTGGCGGTGCGGTGGTACATCAGCCTGCAGCGTTCTTTGCATCTTCAACGGCGGATGAGCGACTGACACGATTTTATAATGTATCATCCCTTGATGCTTTCGGCACCTTTTCGCGGGTAGAAAAAGCAGCAGCCAGCGCCATCCTTTCCTATATCGAGAAAACTCAGATCGGTGAGAAGCCCGCACTTAGCGCGCCGCTGCGTGAAGAGCCGCAAGGGTTCATGTTGATTGATCCGGCAACGCGGGCAAACCTTGAGCTTACCAAAACGCTTTCTGGTGAGAAAAAAGGCGCGTTGTTATCAACCATAGATTTCACGGTCACAGGCGGCGGTGCACGACTTCTGGCAGACCGCCTTGCCAGCCCCTCAATGGATGTGGCCGTCATCAATGATCGCTTGGATGCGATCCAATGGTTTTTGGAGCGGCGGTCATTGCGTGAAGACGTGCGTGATCATCTCAAAAAAGCACCTGATATGATGCGCTGTCTTGCGCGGCTAACTCTTTCTCGTGGTGGCCCGCGCGATATGGCAGCTATTGGTAGCGGGCTTGAGGCAGCGCGTGCGCTTTATAGTTTGATCGGTGGCGACGAAGGTCATGCGGGATCAATTGCAGCCAATCTAGAAATTTTAGCGGACGCCCCAACTGGCCTGATTGGGCTTTTGAAATCGGCGCTTAAAGAAGAGCTACCTTTGTTAAAACGCGACGGTGGTTTTGTTGAAAGCGGATATGATGAGGCGCTCGATGAAACCCGCCGCCTGCGGGATGAGAGCCGTCAGGTGGTGGCAAACTTACAGGCCAAATATGCAGAGCTTACTGACGTAAAAGCGCTGAAGGTGAAGCATAATAATGTGCTTGGTTATTTCATCGAAGTAACAGCTCAACACGGCGACCGCTTGTTGAAAGAGCCTTTGAACGAAACCTTCATTCATCGCCAAACGCTGGCCAATGCTGTACGCTTTACAACGGCTGAACTGTCAGAGCTTCAAACCAGCATCGTCAATGCAGCAGAACGCACGCTCGGTATGGAACTTGCGATTTTTGATAAGCTCGAAGATGCAATCATTGAAGCTACCGACATCATCAAGAAAACGGCCAGCGTATTGGCAAGCCTTGATGTGGCAAGTGCCAGCGCGGAGCTTGCCGAGCGCTGGAAATATTCACGCCCTAAAGTCGATCAAAGCCTAACTTTCAAACTCGAAGGCGCACGTCACCCTGTTGTAGAGCAAGCGCTTGCCAAAGCCTTGAGCGACCCATTCGTCGCCAATGATTGCACGTTATCAGGTGGAAAAAATAACGCGGACCACGGTTTGATCTGGCTGATTACAGGCCCGAATATGGCGGGTAAATCGACCTTCTTGAGACAAAATGCTTTGGTCGCGATTATGGCGCAAGCGGGGCTTTATGTGCCAGCAAGCAATGCCCATATCGGCGTGGTGGACCGCCTGTTCTCACGCGTCGGTGCCGCCGATGATTTGGCGCGTGGTCGTTCAACCTTCATGGTTGAGATGGTTGAAACTGCCGCTATTCTCAATCAGGCGGGACCGCGTTCGCTTGTTATTCTCGATGAGATTGGACGTGGCACAGCAACCTTTGATGGGCTTTCAATTGCATGGGCCGCGATTGAGCATTTGCACGAGATCAATTGTTCCCGCGCACTATTTGCAACTCATTATCATGAACTGACAGCACTCTCAGAGCAGTTAGCGCGACTATCTAATGCGACGGTGAAGGTCTCAGAATGGAAGGGCGATGTGGTGTTCTTGCACGAGATCGTCGCAGGCGCTGCTGATCGTTCCTACGGTATTCAAGTGGCAAAACTGGCAGGGCTGCCAAGTGCGGTTGTTGCGCGGGCAAAAGATGTGCTGAGCCAGTTAGAAGCTTCTGATAGGCAGAACCCCGCAGCCTTGATTGATGATTTGCCACTCTTTAGTGTGTCGGCTGTTAAGCCAACGGTGAGCGTTGAACCAAAGGCCGATGTTCTGCGCGAGACGCTTGCGACCATCAATCCTGATGACCTCAGCCCGCGTGAGGCGCTGGAAGCGCTTTATGCATTGAAGAAAGAGGCGCAGTCGAAGGACTAGCGCTTTCAGAATTTCACGTAATTTCAATCGTGCCCTTCATGTGGGGGTGGAACGCACAGAAATAATCTGTTTCCATTTCTTTCGTCACGATAATCGAGCCGCTATCCCCTTTGACAATTTCACCTGTATCCCAACCGCCTTCGTTCGCTGTGGCCGTATGGGGGGCTATATCTTCGTTGGTCCACTTAATGGTATCGCCTTGTTTGACCGAAATGTGCATCGGTTCAAATTGAAAAGCCTTTATCCTTACCTCATGTATCTTAGGAGTTTCGGCAAGGCTGCTTTTTTGGAAAATGGTGAGGGCACCGGCATACGCCGCCGCCCCAACCAAAACTTGTCTGCGTTTGAGTTTCAAACCCATTATTTCAAAGCCTTGACCATCATCTCAGCATGAGTTTCGTGCGCTATGAAAATTTTCAAGCCTTCTTCGAACAGTGCTTTAACTTCGGCATTGTCGATGTTTGGAATAAACACATTGCCAACAAGGTCGATGACCGCCTTGTGGTATGCGAGCTCGTTTTCAGCGTAGGCAACATCAAACTCAGATCCGCTAAGTGCGCTAAACTTGGCGATGAGTGCTTCACCATCTTGGTTTAGTTTTTGGCTTAGGAAATTGTCTTTCGCGCTCGCGCCCAGTTTCTCCAGTAGAGCCAAAGCCTGCTCATTGATGGCTTCATGATCGCGGATCATTGTCTTGGCGAATTTGTGGATTTCTGAGTTTGTCGATTTTGCGAGAGCCAAATGAGCATAACGAATATCAAGAACGTCGGCTGTGTAAGCAACGTGTGCAATTTCAACATCGCTCAATGCAGCAGGGTCATTGGCGAACGTTGGTGTTGTGAAAAACAGGCCAACAACGGCAAGTCCAGCGAGTAGTTTTTTCATAATTTCCTCCAGTTTGGGTTTCTATCATTCTTGGATACAACCGGAAGAGACAGGTCAGATATATCAGATCATGCGAAATTTAGTGCAGATCGTTCAAGGCACTGTACAAAGCTGCATGGTACTGTAATTTAGGTTCATGCTTGATCTACTCAGTGATATTCTCACAAAACTCTCCGTGCAGGGCACGCTCTACTTCCGTACGTCGTTTACGACGCCGTGGGGGATTGCTGTACCTGACTTTGAAGATGTTGCGCGTTTTCACTTCGTCCACCGTGGCAGTTGTCTGGTTTCAGTGGAGGGAGCTGAAAAGCCGGTTAGCTTGGCGCAGGGCGATTTGATCATCATTCCGCATGGTGCTGCCCACAGCCTTTATTGTGCGTCTACTCCTAAAGACGCCATTTTGCCGCTTGATACCGTGTTGGAAGAATCTGGATTTGATGGAACGGGTGTCTTGGTGCATGGCGGTGGCGAAGATGATAATGACACGCAGCTTATATGCGGGCATTTCTCGTTTAAGAAACACGCACAGCATATTTTGATCGAGCGATTGCCACCTTTGATCCATCTCAAAAATTATGGAGAAGACGCGGGGCGTTGGATGGAAGCGACTTTACGCGTCATCGGTGATGAAACTGGCGGTCATCGTCTCGGTGGTGATTTGATCGCCTTGAAGATGTCGGAAGCTATTCTCGCGCAGGCAATTCGGTCATTCCTTGAAAGTGATGAATCGTCCCAATGGGGTTTAAATGGTTTTTCTGATCAGCATCTTTGCAAAGCGCTAGATGCTTTTCACAAAGCGCCCAATGCGCCATGGACTGTTGATACATTGGCGAAGCGAGCAGGCATGTCGCGAACAAGCTTCGCGGTGCAGTTCCAAAAGAAGCTTGCCATGCCGCCCATGCAATATGTCTCGTCATGGCGAATGGAGATTGCCAAGGAATGCCTTGCTGATCCGTCAAAGAGCCTTTCGGATGCGGCAGAAAACGCTGGCTATGCCTCAGATTCAGCTTTTACGCGGGTTTTCAAAAAAGAAACCGGCATGACACCCGCCAGTTTTCGCAAAGAGATCAGTTCTTCGTTAGTTCAAAATCTCGAACGATCTGCATAGTTTTTTGAACTAGTGATCATGGTTTGAAAGAAACGCCACCACTATCCTTTCTTCACTGATGCCGCATTTGGTGTCTCAGTTTTTGAAAAGGAAATCCTATGCTCCCACGCTTTATTACTAAAGAAATTCACGCTTATCTCGATTATCCTGTTGCAATAACCTTGATTGTTATGCCGTTTGCGCTCGGTCTTGGCGAAACCAACCCTATGGCATTTTGGTTGTCATTTGCCACAGGCATCGCCGCTTTCTTGCTTACGGTTTTGACAGATCATCATCTGGGTGTTTTCAAAGTTCTTCCTTATAAATTCCACCTCACGGTTGACGGCATCGTCGGCGCTACTTTTGTTGTGGCACCTTTCCTTTTTGGATTTGCTGGCCTTGAGTTTTGGTACTATGTCGTCTTCGGCCTAACAGTTCTGCTCGTCGTGGGTATGCACAAATCTAATCCGCAAATGGACGCGATGTAAGATTTATTCAAACGTTAGGGGCTGCATTGAGTGCAGCCCTTTTATTTGAAAAGAAACCGAATGCACACGCACATAGGTTTGCGGGCTTAGATGCAGCGCGCCTGATGAGGCGACTAAAGCCAACCACGATAATGAATTAGTGTTTGGAACCGAACTGCTTCGCCATGTTTTTAAGCGCGATGACACTGTTTTGAATTTTGCACTTAGAGCCGTTCGCCCGCGACATAACCCGCAGGCCGACATATTGCGTGACCAGCAAGTTGGCTAATGCATTGGTGTCGCTCTCAGGCACAACAGATTTTAGCGCGTCTTCAAAAGCAAAAAGCATACGGTCGAGAGACTTCGTTGCGAAAGCTTCGATTTCTTGATCATAGGACGCAGGCCCCGCGATCGCAGAACAAAGCAGACAGCCGCGATGGTCGCCCGCTTCAACGGCCTCTGAGATCATATCGAATATGGTGAAAATTCGCACCCATCCATCTTGGTCAGGGTCGGTCAAAAGAGCAACGGCTTGGCTCACGGCTTGTTCGTCATAGGTGCTGAGCACTTTTAAAAACAGCGTCTTCTTATCGGTGAACGCCTTATACAAACTGCCCCGCGTCAGGTTCATGCCTTTTAACAGGTTGGGCAAGGACGCATCGGCGTAGCCGTGTTCCCAAAAAACACCCATCGCTTTTTCAAGCGCAATGTCCGTATCAAATTCGCGAGGTCTAGCCATGAGCGAGCCAATAGCATGAATTTAATTTGGTACCAAATAGTACCTAATCACAGGCTTGTGATTGGAACCATTCGGTTCCGAATGCTAGATATGGATCATCGAAACATTCAACGGACCTCTCGGGGCCCTTAACATAGAGAGAAACGATATGACTAACCTCATCGCAAAAACACTGGGCATCTTTGCTGCAGTAATGATCGCATTCGGCGCAATGTCAGCAAACGCTGGCGGCGCGAAAACACAAGGCACATTCACTGGCGCAAGCGACCACATCACAACTGGCGGCGTTCAAATCGTCAAAACAGCCAACGGTGGCGCAGTGGTTATCCTTGATTCAGATTTCAGCCTAGACGGCGCTCCAGACCCACGCGTTGGCCTTGGTAAAGACGGTACATACGTTGCTGCAACAGACCTCGGCAACCTTGGTCACCTAACAGGCGTTCAAGTTTACATCGTACCAGCAGCTGTAAATGTTGATGACTTCAACGAAGTTTACATCTGGTGCAGAAAGTTCGGCGTACCATTGGGCGTTGCATCTCTTAAGTAAGCTTTAGAAACTTTAAAAAATGAAAACCGCGCTGGCGATGCTGGCGCGGTTTTTTTGTGGGTTGGGGGGTGTGTGAATCCGGGCGCGATAGTTCCTTTTTATAGAAATATCTTGCCATTTCGCTATATACTATGTATCTTATGAAAATTACCATATTGGTAACAATCTAAAAATTACCATATAGGTAGCGATGTAATGAAGGTTATCTCAGTAGAGAGGATAGAGGGCTTTATTACTAAGCATAAACGTGGACAAGAAGCTTCTGGCGCTCTTCGTGCTTGGCATAAAGAAATGAAGGCAGCAGCGTGGAGAAGTCCAAGCGAATTAAGAGGCCAATATCCAAATGCCAGACCCATAGGGAAAGGTAATGGAGTGACCGTATTTAAGATTAAAGGTAATCACTTTCGACTAGTGGCTAGGATTAATTACCAAGCTGAAGTCATCAAGATCGAATTTATCGGAACCCACACAGAGTACGATAAAATTGATGTAGGAGAAGTCGCATGGAAAAAATAGATATCAGACCTATTAAAGATGCAGCAGGCCATGGATTCGCTATGAAGCAAATCGACCTTTTGATGTCATTCGATGAGCTTTCTGATGAACAAGTTAGCGACTTGGAAGTCCTCGCAATTCTTGTTGAGAAATATGAAAGTGAACAGTTTCCTGTTCAACTTCCAACCTGTGTCGAAGCAATTGAATTTCGAATGGATCAACTTGAAATCAAACAAACTCAGTTAGCTGAGATGATTGGTTTCCCCAAGTCCCGAATTTCCGAGGTTTTAAATGGTAAAAGAAAGCCATCACTCGATATGATGCGAGCGCTTCGTGAATATCTCAATATTCCTGCTGAGGTGCTATTGGGTAAAATAAATGCGGAGCTTCCAGAGGTTTGTCCAAATGTCAGTTGGAAGTCTTTTCCTGTCTCGGAGATGTTCAAACTTGGTTGGCTTGGTGACGTGATGCCGAAGAAAGATGAACTAGAATCATGCATACGTAATCTGATGGTCGCGGCAAAAGTTGATACTCCACAATTCGCGGGTGTAAAGTTTAGGGGTGTGGATGAAAAGGAGCCGAATCCTCAATCAGTAAATGCTTGGCTTATGAAGGCAAGAGGGGAAGCGATAAATGCTGAAAGCGAGCATCCATTCGACCCCGAAGCAGTTGATCATTGTTTTCGGCGTGAATTGGCCAAGATAAGTTTATATTCTGACGGACCTAAGAGAGCATTTAGCAAGTTAAATCAGGTAGGGATAACGGCTGTTTATGTACCATGTTTAAAAAAAACATACATCGATGGTGCTTGTTTTAGTTTGCCAAGTGGAAAGCCTGCGATTGCAATTAGTGTACGGTATGACAGGCTTGACAACTTTTGGTTCACTCTTTTGCATGAGTGTGTTCACGTCGAGCGTCATTTAGCTGATGAGGGTGTTATTCTAGATGAAATTGAGCGCCAAACTGGCGCTTTTGGGAATGACCCTGTCATGGAAAAAGAGGCAGATACCTTAGCTAGAAAAGCTTTAGTGCCAGATGATATATTTGAAGAGTTACGTCGTGTAGCTGGAAATATATCAAAGGCGAAAGTGCTATCCTACGCTAAAAGAGCTGATGTTCATGAAGCAATTATTGCAGGACAAGTAAGACTTTTGACACAGAGGTATACGCATTTTACAGGCCTTGTGGGGCATGGTGAAGTGGCTAAAAGATTAAATTGCGCAGCGCATTGAGAGATTTAGAAACAATCCAAAAGATGTCGGTTAGATGTGTAATTGAGCGAATGATCAGAGCTATTCCGAGCCTGTTGTAACCGCTGCGTTAGCGAGACTCAAAGAAGACGGTTTTATTAATTAGTATTTGTAGATCGGTACTCAGAGTTATCACCCACCAACCTTCTTAACAAACTGAGACTTCAGCCCCATCTGTCCGATGCCCGATATTTTGCAATCAATGTCGTGGTCACCCTCCACCAGTCGGATGCCTCGGACCTTCGTGCCCACTTTCACAACAGACGATGAACCCTTAACCTTCAGGTCTTTAATCACCGTCACCGTGTCGCCGTCTTGCAGCGTGTTGCCGACGCTGTCTCGTATGACGGGGGCGGTGTCTTCGCTTTCGTTGGCGGACCATTCGTGGGCGCATTCGGGGCACACCAGTAGGGCGTCCATTTGGTAGGTGTAGACACTGGCGCAGGCGGGGCAAGGGGGTAATGTATCTGTCATGGTCAAGCTATAGCGTTCCTCATCGTGTGACGCCATCCATGTTTTAAAAGAAAAACCCCCGATGCAAGCACCGGAGGTTTGAATGTTGTTTTGGTTTAAATTTACTCAGCAGGCTGTTCTGCCGCCATGCCTTCTTTCTCGCGCATACCGTCGCGGATGAGCGCTTTAAACAATGCGATACCCATCAACGCCATAACCGCAGAGAACGGTAAGGCTGCGATGATCATCGCCGTGTTGATGGCGCTAAGGCCACCAGCAACCAACAGCACCCCAATCACCGTGGTGAGGGCTGCACCCCAAAAGATGATATGTACTTTTGGCTTCTGGCGCGCATCACCTGCGGCAGCGATTGTATTGATAATCAAGACCGCCGAGTCAGCTGATGTGACGAGATAGGTCAACAACAAGATAACAATGATGATGGACATGATCGTTGCCAATGAAGGCGACAGCATGAAGTTGATCATCGCGAAGAGTTGCGACGATAAACCAGCACCCGTAATCGCATCACCAGCGCCGCCGTTGAGGGTTAGGTCAATGGCTGTTCCGCCAACAATGGCAAACCAGACAAAACACATCACCGATGGAACAATCATGGCGCCAAGAACATATTCGCGAACCGTACGGCCTTTGGATATGCGGGCAAGGAACAGGCCAACGAATGGTGCAAATGCTACCCACCAAGCCCAATAGAAGATTGTCCAGCCACCTTGCCATCCAGCAAGTTTGCTCGCCACGCTTTCCGCATCGCCATCACCTGACCACACGGTCACAGACATGGACGGTAGAGCAAGGATGTAATCCCACATACCAACAACCAATGCTTTCAAGCCAAAGAAGGTAGAACCGAAAACAAGGAAGAAAGCTAAGATGAAGAACGACAAGCCCATGTTGATATTGGACAACCATTTAATGCCCTTACCAACGCCCGAAAGCGCAGACAATGTGGAGGCGACCATCACAACAATCAAAGCAAACAACATCGCTGAGACGGTTGGTGAACCTTCAGCATCCATCATCCATGTTGCCCCTGTGATATTGAACATGCCTGACGCAAATTGCGAGACACCATAACCAATTGTTACAGACACACCCAGAATTGTGGCGATCACTGAAACGATATCAATGACGTGCCCCAAAGGCCCAGACAAAGATTTGCCGAACAAAGGCACAAGACCAGAACGGATGGTTAGTGGTAAGCCGCGTGAGTATGCGAAAAAGGCAAGTGAAAGACCGACGATTGCATAACAGCCCCATGCTGAAAAACCCCAGTGTAGGAACGACCACTTATAAGCCGAACGCACGTTGTTTTCTGCGCTGCCTTCCGTGATGCCCTGAATAACTTCTGGGTTGGTTCCAAAATGGAAAAGCGGTTCGCCTGTCGCGTAGGTCAACATGCCAATGCCGATACCAGCACCAAACATCATTGAGAACCACGAGAAGCTGGAAAATTCCGGCTTGTCTTCTGGCTTACCAAGCTTCAGCTTGCCCGTTGCAGGCCATAGAGCCAAGGCAAGGCATACGAGGATGTAAAAGGTCATCACATACATATACCAAGAGCCCGTATTCGCATCGACAGCCGAGCGGATGCTTTTCAGCACGTTACCGGCCTGTTCGGACCACACCGCAGCCCAAAGAATTAAAACGCCAATCAAGATCTTCGATCCGACGGTGACAATTTGATTGAAACCCGCATAAAAACCGCTTTCTGCAGTATCTATTGGTAGGCTTCGTAAAGGTGGTTTGATGGCCATTCTTGCTCTCCCCAAGCAGTTTTATTTTATCTGTAGGTCCCAAATCCTACGTCGATTTTTGCCGAGTATACGACAAAAGTAGTAAAACCTTAGTGGAGTATTGAATGCTTGGGAAGGGATATTTTTCCTTACCTTAAGTAAGCATTTGAACGATCAAATCTAAATTCTGGTTCGACCAGAAGAAAACGACACGCAAGAAAAAGAATGCGACAATATCGTTGAATAAATTTCGAGAATTACTGGCTGGGGTCTTATATTTCGCCCAAAATTTTCTCGTTGTCTGCGCCTAATTCTGGCGCAGGGCTAAGGGGTGCATTCTCATAATCTGAAAAAACGAGCGGTTGGCGCGTCACCCATTGCTCTATGCCATCCAACCGTTTTATGCGGTGATAGAGGTTCCTCGCCATCAAGCCTTTATCATGCGGTGCTTCGTTGAGACGGTTAGCTGGCCCCCACATTTGACCGCTGTTGTTAAACACGCTCTCCCATGCATCGCGCGGTTCTTGGGCGATGCGGTCTTCAATCATGCCTTTTAATTCACCGCGACGTGCCACGCGCTCGGTGCGTTTTAGGTCTGCGACATGATCGAGGCCCAGCGTTTTGCAAAGGGTTGTCCAGTAGCTATCCTCATGGGCGATTGAAAGGGTGAGCCATTGGCCATCTTTGCATTGAAAAAGGTCGAAGGCAGGTTCTGCTTGCGGCGGCGCGATCCCGTCATCTTGGTCGCTCATCGCGGTGAAGGCTGCCATGGCGGAGGCAACGCAATCTGTCATGGAGACATCAATATAGGTGCCTACTTTGGTTCGTTCGCGCGCGTTGAGGGCGGTTAAAATGCCGATGGTCGCATAAAGTGCCGACATGGTATCACCAAGCAGGAAGGTGGAGGGCAAGCCTGTCACATCGCCCTTAATGCGCTCATCCAAAGCCCCCGCCACCCCTTGATAGGTGAGGTCGTGGGCAGGGCGATCGCGGTAAGGGCCGCTTTGTCCAAAGCCTGAGATGGAGCAATAGATAATGCGCGGGTTGTGGGCTTTTACGTCTTCATAGGAGAGGCCCGCTTTCGCCAATTTTCCCGGTCGAAACCCTTCAAGGAAAACGTCGCTCTCGCTAAGCAGGGATAGCAATTGCTCGCGCTGACCGCTTTCTTTCACATCCAGTGCGACGGAAGATTTGCCACGATTGATTGCCTCATAAAACGCTTTGAAATGACGGGCAGGGTCGCCGCTGTTTGGCCGTTCCACCTGCACCACTTCCGCGCCAAGGTCGCTCAAAACCATGGTGCAGAAGGGGCCTGGATATTGTTCCGCCATGCTGACCACTTTGAGACCAGCAAGGGGCGTCTTTGGCGTGCTCATTCTTAGCTTTCCTTCGTCCAATCGACCTCGATACGGTTTGCCTCATTTTCACCGGGCAATACGCGGCGAGCAATGGCGAAGCGGTGCACTTCAGATGGGCCGTCATAAATGCGGAAGGCGCGGATGGAGCGGTAAATATGCTCAACTGGCGTATAGCCCGTAACACCAAGCCCACCCAAAATTTGCATGGAACGATCAACCACGCGGCTAAGTGCTTCGGAGACAAAGACCTTCACCATGCTCGTTTCGTGCCGCCCTTTTGCGCCGCTATCAAGAATGGCACAGGCATGGTCGATGGAAATGCGCGCGGTGTGCAGGTCAATTTCATTGTCAGCCAACATAAAGCCAACACCTTGGTGCTCACCCAACCGCTTACCGAAAGACGTGCGATGACCTGCATGGTGAAGGGCTGTATCATGGCAGCGCTGTGCAGCACCCAACCACCGCATACAGTGTGTTAAGCGTGCAGGTGCAAGCCGCACTTGGGCATATTGAAAGCCCTTGCCAGCTTCTCCTAAAACATTGTCTTTATGCACGCGCACATTATCAAGCTCAATTTGGCAATGGCCACCGGGTGTATCGTGCGCCATCACATCCATCTCTTTGATGATGTTGATACCCGGTGCATCGGTCGGCACGAGGAACATGCTTGGTGGCGCATCATCGGCTGCACCATCCCTTGCCATGATGATGGAGAACTTAGAACCTACAGCGCCGGTGATATACCATTTGCGGCCAGAGATCAGATAGTCATCACCATCACGAATAGCGCGGCTCGTCATCTGGTTCGGGTCAGCACCCGCACCACCCGGTTCCGTCATCATGAAACAGGAGCGAGCACCTTCGCAGAGCGGCTTTAAGAACTCTTCGCGCTGGGCGGGTGTTGCAACTTTGTTGAGAAGGTGCTGGTTGCCTTCATCCGGCGCATTGCAATGAATGGAGATAGCACCAAGCATGGAGTATCCGGCTGCTTCAAATGCAACGGCAGAACCGCGATGGGTAATTTCTTTGCCACCATATTCTTTAGGTAAGTGAGGGCCATAAATGCCCGCCGCTTTTGCTTCGGCCACAAGCTCTAACCTTAGCTCGTCGGAAATCTCTTTCCCTGTTGCTTTCCATTCCGGCTCACGAGGGATGCAGCGATCAATCACAAATTGGCGGATCTCATTACCAAGGTCTGCATAAGTTGGGTCTAGCGGTGAAAAATGGGGTGTGTCAGTCGACATCTCATCTCCTCAAGGAAAGCGCACAGGTGGCACTCATGGGAGCATGCATGGTTTTAGATGGCAAGGCTTTGTCCATTAACAAGAATGAATTCAAAGCAGTAAGACTAAATTTTAGAGCGCTATTTGCGATCCATCTCTTGCGCAATTTGTGGGCGAAGCAGTGACAAGAATGCAGCCCCTTCATCAATGTAAGGATTAGCTTCGCCTTGTCCCCATACGGGACCTGGCCATGTGGCATCTGTTTCAAAACGGGCAATCACATGGATATGCAATTGACGAACAATATTGCCAAGTGCGCCGACATTCATCTTTGTTGGGTTGGTCACGGCCTTAACTGCGCGGGATACAGCAGACATTTCTTCCATCAAAAAACTCTGCTCAACGCGGCTCAACTCAAAAATTTCTTCGATATGAGCCACACGCGGCACCAAAACGACCCACGGATAACGCGTGTCATTCATCAAGCGAACGGTGCAAAGGCGTAAATCGACGACGGGAAAGGTATCTGCTTCAAGTCTGTCTGACAGCGAAAAACCTGTTTTTAATGCGTTCATTATCGTCTCTTTGCCCTATGATCTCATCATCTTGTGAAAGATCATGAGATTTGTACTTGCAAAAGTGCGTCAGCCCTGTGATATGATGCGGTTGGGAGGTTGGCGATGGACGTGCCACTCGCCAACCGGGTCAGATCCGGAAGGAAGCAGCCCTAACGAGCTTAGGCTCGGGTCAACGTCCAATCTCCTATTTTCGCGTCACTCTCAAAATGGCCGTGGTTATCTACCACGCCATTTTCAGAGACAGGCCCAGCACTTATGCTGTGGAATTGTGCCATAGTACTGGCATGATGGTTTGTCACTCACAAGAGAGCGGGGTAGTCTGAGGACTAAATTCCGCGAAGATCGTTAATGAGGATGCGGGTTATGGACGAGACAGACGGACAGACAGCCTATCGCGTGCTGGCTCGAAAATACCGCCCAAGCACCTTTGAAGACTTGATCGGTCAAGAGCCGATGGTCACGACACTCACCAATGCATTCCAACTCAACCGTATCGCCCAAGCCTATATGCTAACAGGCGTTCGCGGTGTCGGTAAAACAACGACAGCTCGTATCTTAGCCCGCGCTTTAAACTATGAAGCAGACGGGATTGACGCGCCAACCATTGAGATGGCGGAGCATGGCGCCCATTGTGATGCGATCATCAATTCAAGCCACATTGATGTGGTGGAGATGGATGCGGCCTCTCATACAGGTATTGGCGATATTCGCGAGATCATCGACGCGGTGAAATACAAGCCTGCGGCAGCGCGCTATAAAGTTTATATCATCGATGAGGTGCATATGCTCTCAACAGCAGCCTTTAACGGTTTGCTGAAAACGCTCGAAGAGCCGCCAGAGCATGTGAAATTTATCTTCGCCACAACCGAAATTCGTAAAGTACCGGTAACGGTGCTCTCACGTTGCCAGCGCTTTGATCTTCGCCGGATTGAAGGCGAGACCATGGTGACGTTTTTGCAGGGCGTGGCCCAAAAAGAAAATGTTGAAGTGAGTGATGATGCGCTGGCGCTCGTTGCTCGTGCCTCAGAAGGGTCTGTGCGCGATGCGCTTTCTCTGCTTGATCAAGCCATCTCCCACGGCGGCGGTGGTGTAACCGCTGATCAAATGCGTGACATGCTGGGCCTTGCCAACCGCACGCGCATTATTGATCTATTCGACCACGTCATGTCTGGCCGCGTGAAGGAAGCGCTGGCTGAGATAAAAGAACAATTTGATGTGGGCGCTGACCCTTTCGTCATTTTATCTGACTTGGCCGAATTTACCCATTTGGTCACAACGGCAAAACTTGCAGATGGCGTGCCACGCGGACAGGCTTTGTCTGATCTTGAAAAAGCAAAAGCGGAAGAGTTTGCTGAAAACCTTTCCATCCGTGTTTTATCACGGGCTTGGCAAATGCTCTTAAAAGGCATTGAAGAAGTTCAAACTGCCCGCAAGCCCTTAGCCGCAGCAGACATGGTGATTGTGCGCCTTGCTTATGTTGCCGATCTGCCAACACCTGATGAGGCAATTAAGCTTATCAAACAAGGTGCAGGAAGCGGGCAAACAGCACCTGCGACGAATGCTGCGCCTCATCCATCTGGCAACGGTGGTGCGCCTGTTGCACAATATGGTGGTGGGCAGATGAGCCAGCCAATGCCATCAGGCGACCCTGTCATGTTGGATGCCCAACAGACGGCGCCTGAAATGCAGCGCCCGCGCCCCGTTTTGGCAACCAATAACCCAAATCCACAGCCAGTTGAGGCCGAACCCGTTCCAGAAGCAAAAGCGGCTGAAAGTGTGCGGATTAATCGCTTTGAAGATTTGGTGGCGATTGCCGAAGAAAAGCGCGACCTTGCCTTTCGTCATGCGCTTGAAGCGTGTGTCTGTTTGATTGCCTTTGAAAATGGTCGCATCGAATTTTCACCGACCCCACAAGCACCGCGTAATCTAGCGTCCGACATAAAGTCGCGTTTGAAAGATTGGTCTGGCCAAGATTGGCAAGTGATCGTCGCGCGCGAAGGCGGCGAGGTGCCACTTAAAATTCAGCGCGCGGAAGAAGAAGCAGAGCGCACCCGCGAAGCAGAAGAAGATCCAACGGTTGCAGCCGTATTAAAACAATTTCCAGGTTCGAAAATAGTCAATATCTCATTCCAAGAAGATGAAGAGATATTGGAAGCTGTGCCTGAAGATGATGACATAGACAACGATGGAGAAACACCGTGAAAGATATCATGGGTTTGATGAAAAAAGCCGGCGAAATGCAGGCGAAAATACAGGAAATGCAAGAAGAAGCAGCCAACGCAGAAGTTGTTGGCACAGCAGGCGGTGGCTTGGTCACTGTGACGCTTTCTGGCAAAGGCGAGATGCGTGGTCTTAAAGTTGACCCGTCGCTTTTGAAGGAAGAAGAAGCAGAAATCATGGAAGACTTGATCCTTGCAGCTCATAATGATGCCAAGGGTAAATCTGAAGCGGCGATGCAAGAAAAAATGCAAGAAATGACCGCGGGTCTTCCTTTGCCGCCGGGAATGAAATTGCCGTTTTAAGCGTCTTTGCTAAAATCGTTATTGAAAGAAACCATGATGACCAAAGTCGCCCTTGTAACAGGTGCTGGAACGGGTGTCGGTAAAGCCGCTGCTCACGCGCTAGTGGCGGGTGGTTATCATGTGGTTTTCAATGGTCGCCGCGAGACTGTCTTGCAAGAAGCGCTAAGTGAGTGTGTTGCTGAACACGGAGGCGCGGGCGAAATAATTGCGGGCGATATCAGTGATGCGGCTTTTGTGGAGACTATGTTTTCCCAAATCGAAGAACGTCATGGCCGCATTGATGTCCTCTTCAACAATGCGGGCGTTATTGTTCATAGCAAGCTGATTGATGAGATTTCAGTTGAAGAATGGACCAACGCGGTCAACGTCAATCTAACAGGTTCGTTTCTATGTGCCCGCGCGGCGTTCTCCTTGATGCGCCGTCAAGAACCGCATGGCGGACGCATTATCAATAACGGGTCTATTTCGGCCCATGCGCCAAGGCCTGGGTCTGTGCCTTATACCGCGACCAAACACGCAATCACTGGTTTGACCAAAACGCTCTCATTGGATGGGCGCCCGTTCGACATTGCATGCTCACAAATTGATATAGGCAATGCGGCGTCTGACATGGCGATACCGCTTGGTGAAGGCGCGAAGCAGCCTGATGGTTCTATCAAGCCAGAACCTTTGATGGACCTCGTGCATGTGGGTGATGCCATCCGCTACATGGCGGACTTGCCGCTCAGTGCTAACGTTCAATTCATGACAGTGATGGCAACGAACATGCCCTTCGTTGGGCGTGGGTGATTGAAATAATTCCTATATATTGTAATAAAAACAAGTAAATTCAAAAAAAATTAAATTATGACAACTAAAGTCACAGTGCTGTCTAATTTTAAACAAAGACAGCTGTAAGTTGTCATCTACGCATTAAAGCTTGGTTTTCTTTTATACCTTGCTTTCATGCATACCTCCCGCATCCTCATAGTCCATATGGAATGCTTAAACGATTGGATTTGTAAAAATCCATACCTTTTTATGAAAGACAAGAATTATGAAAAATAAAACAATTGTTGCAGTTTCTGCTCTCGCTGTATTGGTAGCAGGCGTTGCTGCTCCGTCATTTGCAAAGGACGGCAAGGGTGGCAAGCATTTTGCTAAAATGGATACTGACGGTAACGGCACCATCTCACAAGCTGAGTATTTGGAACGCGCTAAAAAGCGGTTTGCAAAAATTGACGCAGACAACAACGGCGAGCTAACTAAAGAAGAACTAAAAGCCGCTCGCGAAGCACGCAAAGCAAAGCATGCAGAACGTAGAGCAAAGAAAAAAGCTCAATAGAAAACTGAGCGATTTTTACTTTTCAAGCGCGGCCTGCAAAGGCCGCGTTTTTTGTATGGACCGTTGCTTTATGTGTCGCAGCGACTGGATCATTCAATTTTTCAAAAAATTGGTTGCGGGGGCAGGATTTGAACCTGCGACCTTCAGGTTATGGTGCTTTGGCACGATGAGCTACTCGCCCGTAAAAGCGAAGCTTTTACGTCAGCGACGGTATTCGATGATTTTCGAAAGATTGGTTGCGGGGGCAGGATTTGAACCTGCGACCTTCAGGTTATGAGCCTGACGAGCTACCGGGCTGCTCCACCCCGCGATACTGAACACTTAGCGTGTCCGAAACACGTCTATAGACATTAAGTTTCGGATTGAGAAGGGGGCTATGTCGTTTTTTTGAAATTATTTTTGTAACCGCTCTGATTGTCCGCGTCATTGAGGCAAATGTGCTGTTGAAAGTTGCGACTGCCAAGGGCGAATTTACCCGTTCGGCGCTGAGGGGAAATGTGTGTGCCGTCAGCGTCAAATGGATAAATTAGGTTAGATTGTTACGGGAGCGTGCTGACCCTTGCTACTTAGTGCCATACATGCGGTCACCCGCATCACCAAGACCTGGCATGATGTAACCAAGTTCATTGAGGTGGCTATCAATCGCCGCTGTGAAAATTGGGACATCTGGGTGTGCGGTTGTGAGGGCTTCGATCCCTTCTGGCGCGGCGAGCAAAGACACAAAGCGAATGTTTTTGGCGCCCGCTTTTTTAAGCTGTGTAATCGCGGCTGATGCTGAATTGGCTGTTGCAAGCATTGGATCAACGGCAATCACTAGGCGCTTTTCGATTTCCTTTGGTACTTTGAAATAATATTCAATTGGTTCCAGCGTTTTATGGTCGCGGTAAAGGCCAACATGTCCAACACGCGCAGAAGGGACAAGGTCCAACATACCATCAAGCAGACCGTTACCTGCCCGCAGAATAGAAATAAACGCGAGCTTCTTACCTTCCAGAACGGGTGCTTCCATTGTTTCCATTGGCGTTTGAATGGTCTGTGTCGTCAACGGAATATCGCGCAGCACCTCATAAGTCAGCAGCGTTGAGATCTCTCTCAGCAACTGGCGAAAAACAGCGGATGATGTGTGCTTGTCACGCATCAAGGTGAGTTTGTGCTGAATGAGCGGATGATTGACGTGGGTTACATTTTTATGGGTCATTCTTCCGCTATATCCTCGTTCCAAAGTTCAGGCTGTTCTTCAATAAATTTTGTCATCAATGCAATGCAGTCAGGGTCTTGTGCCAGCACCACTTCAACGCCGCGCTCGCGCAAAAACTCTTCGTTGCCGCCAAAGGTTTGGTTTTCGCCAATCACCACGCGTGAAACGCCAAACTGTACGATGGTGCCAGAGCACATCATGCAAGGGCTGAGTGAGGTATAAAGCGTCATGTTGCGATAGCTTTTTTGCCGTCCTGCTTTGCGCAAACAATCCATTTCACCATGGGCAATCGGGTCGCCTTTTTGAACCCGTTGATTGCGTCCTTGTGCAATCAGTCGATCCCCTTCGGCCAGTACGGACCCTATGGGACAACCACCTTCTTCATAGCCACCGAGAGCTTCATCATAAGCAAGGCGCAAAAAGCGTTTGTCGGTTTCGGTCATAGCATCGCTCATGCAACGGGCCCTTCGTAATATGGTAGTTGATCTGTGCGCGGTTGATAGTCGCCTGATTGGGCAAGCTTTTCAACATGCGCTTGAATTTCTTCCAAAGGCGCGAACCAGACGTCCTTGGTCTCAAGGGTTTTTTCTAACCACTGTTCAACCAAGCGCCAGCGGGCCAAGCGGCCTGTTAGGAATGGGTGGACGATGAGCATAAAGAAACCACCCGCCTCATATTGCGCGTCGAACTCTTCCCAAAACCCTTGCAGGCCAGAAGAAGGACCGCGTACGGGCATCATGTAGCCAATCTCATCATAGTGAGCAAAAGGCGGCCAGTCATCTGTGCCCCAATGAACGGGCATCTCATAAAGCTCACCCGCCGCTGTTTGCATGCGGTAAGGAATGTCGTCGGCCATGAGTGATGAATCATATTTGAAGTCATGTTCGATCAATAAGTCGATCACTTCTTGGGTGACGTTGTAAACTGGTGCGCGGTAGCCACGTGGTTTGCCACCAACGATACGGCCATAGCTGTCGAGTGCTTTTTCAACCCAGTGGCGTTGATTGCCTTTTGTCACAATCGGGTCTTCGTGAATCCAGCCGTGATGACCAATTTCGTGGCCGTCTTTCAAAATCAAATCCACGGTTTCTTGGTATTCTTCAAGGCACCAACCGGGGATGAAGAAGGATTGTTTTAGACCAAACTTTTTATACGTTTCCAAGATGCGCGGCACGGCGACTGTCGGGCCATATTTCCCCATCGTGATTGGATAGAGGCGGTCATAGCTATCTTTGGGTCTTGCGATATGGATGAGACTATCAGCGTCCATATCAAAGGTAATGGCACACGCGCATTTTGCACCATTTGGCCACGGAATTGGATTGGCAATCATCTCTATTCCTCCAGCAAATGAGTGCGGTCGGCAGGCCAGCTTAGGTAGAAGGCGCGTCCTGACTTAAGATCAATATCGGCCAAATCGCGCTCTTGTATTTGGGTCTTAAATTCGCTGCCGTCTTCTGCTTCCAAAAACAGCGTCACGACTGAGCCGACAAATTCTTCTGAGATCAAGGTGACAGGCACGACATTGGTGCCCGCTTTGGCTTTCGGTTTTGCTTCATGCAGATTGACGAAGTCAGCAGCAATCGCAAATTCCACCGCGTCGCTTTCTTTTAAATCGCACTCTTTAGATGGCTGGATGGTAAGTGGGCCGAATGATGCCTCTAAATGGACAAGGCTCTTTGTTGCCTTTGTCACTTTGCCTGCAATGATGTTGTTGCGTCCAACAAACTCAGCCACAAACCGCGTGCGTGGTGCGCGGTAGATGTCTTTTGATGGTCCAGCTTGTGCAATCTCGCCTTGCCCCATAATGATTACACGGTCAGCCATGGCGAAGGCTTCAGATTGGGAGTGGGTGACGTACACAAAGGTAATGCCAAGTTCTCTTTGAAGCCGTGTCAGCACTTGCTGCATACGGATCACAAGGTGTGCATCAAGGGCTGAAAGTGGTTCATCGAGCAGCAGCAATTCCGGCTCGGTGACAAGAGCACGAGCAAGGGCCACACGCTGACGTTGGCCACCTGAAAGTTGGGCGATGTCGCGGTTTGCAAATTCTGCAATTTCCATTTTCTCAAGCCACTCATCAGATTTTATCCGACGATTGGCCGCATCCATGCCGCGCATTTTTAGGCCGAATTCCACATTGGCCCGCACATTCAAAAACGGGAACAGCGCGAGTGATTGCCAAACAAGCGGCGTGTCGCGTTCATGGGCGGACACATCATTCATGCGCTTGCCATCGATGATGATGTCGCCACCATCAGGCGTTTCTAGCCCTGCCAACATCCGCAAGCTTGTCGTCTTGCCGCAACCAGATGGACCCATGATCGCCACAAATTCACCGCGGTCAATTTCGAAACTCACATCATTGACGGCAGTAAAATCACCGAAGCGCTTTGTGACCGAATTAAACTGAACAAGGGGGTTGGTCGTCATGACGTTTCTTCTTTGTTGGATTTAGCCATGAAAAACAGCTGTGCTGCAATCACTAGCGTCATGGAGATAATGAAGACGAAGCTACCAATGGCGTTGACGCGTGGATCGATGTTGCCTTGCACGATTTCGAGGATCATCACGGGGATGGTTTTGTTGAGGCCTGAGACGAACCACGCGACCGCAAACTCATCAAAGGAGACTGCCGCCGTGAGGCAGAGAGCGGAGATAATCGCAGGCTTGGCGAAAGGAAATATAACATGGCGCATGGCAGCCCATTCACTCGCGCCAAGGTTCCATGCCGCAGCCTCCAAGCTTTCATCCATCTGTGAGAGGCGCAGGCGAATGATGGCCATGGCAAAGGGTGCGGTGAGCACTGTGTGCGCGACGATGATCGACCAAACTTGCCCCGATGCCCCAATGCGCGAGAGCCATGCGAGCATAGCAAGCGCCATGATGATGAGCGGGATGGTTGGTGGCAAAAGAGCAAGCGCTAGGTAGGCGCCTTTGAAGCGGAAGTTATAGCGAAAATCTGTGTACGCCGTTGCAAAGCCGATGATGGTCGCAAGCACGGCTGTGCACACCGAAACGATCAAACTGCGGGTGGCGGATTCCCAAAACTCAGGGTCGCTTAATACCGCTTCATACCACTGGGTTGTGAACGACCCAAGTGGAATGGTTGGGAAGCGCTGTGAGTTAAACGAGAAGATCAAACTCGTGACAATCGGCGCGAAAACGAAGATAAAAATCACGCCGACATAGGCCCATAAGAACCATTTGAGTGTCTGTCTGTTTAAGAGCGAATTCATGCTCTGCCTCGCTTCGCATAAGCTGCATAAATGGCGGCAAAGGCAATGGTGAAGAGCGTGACCATCATGGTGATCGCAACCACAGCGGCCCGTGGCCATTGTTGGCCGGATTTGGTCTGATCGATAATGAGGATCGGCAAGGTCGGCGGTTTAGAGCCGCCCAGATAATAGGGCGCGACAAAATCACCGAAGGACAGAATAAAGCAGAACACCGCGCCGATGATCAGGCCGACCTTTGCAAGAGGCACCACCACGGTGAACACTGTGCGCAAACGTCCGCATCCAAGATTGTGCGCGGCCTCTACCAGCGAGCGATCCACCTGCGCCAAGGAGATGGTTTGCAAGATCACCACAAGCGGCAGGGTGAGCGTAAGGTAGCCAACCGTTGAACCAAATGTCGTGTTCAACATGGTGTAAGGACCAAGCCCGACAAAGCCCAGCATGGCATTGATGATGCCTTGTTCGGCCAAGATCACGTACCAAGAGAAGGTGCGCACCAGATAGCTTGTGAAAAACGGGATGATTAAAAAGAAGATCGCCCAACGCCGCACGGTGGCCGACACTTTGAAAGCGAGAGTGTAAGAGGCGGGAAAGGCAATCAGCGTGCAAATGATTGTCGCAGCACCTGCTAGGCCGAAAGTGAACCAGTAGCTATCCCAGAAATAATTGCGGCCAAACATTTTGACCCAGTTCTTCATCTCGAACGCTTCGACCATGCGGTAGTTTTTCACGAGGAAAAACGACATCGCTACCATCAAAGCCAAAGGGCCGATGAAGAATAAAAATTGCCAAATGATAATCGGCAGCCGCCATGTCAGTTTATAGACAGACCAACGATTTTGCCGTGCTTGTGACGCCATGAACTATGCCGGATACTAAAATAGAAATGCCCCCGCCAACGCAATGTTGGCGAGGGGAACTTTACGCGTCGTCTATGCGTTTTTATATTCAGACCAGTAATCGTTCCAATCTTCCAAAGACTGTTGTTTTGGAATGTCGCGGTAGTGGATGCGGCCTTCTTTCACAAGCGTGATTGGGTCATTGGCAAGACCATCAACCTGACCTGTACGGACCGCTTCTTTCTTGTCCACTTCGTTCAAGAGTGCGCGGCCTGCTTTGGTAATCGCGAAGCCTGGGTAAGCTGCCATTTGTGCAGATTTTACCTGACCTTGTGGCGAAAGCATGTACTGGATGAAGTTCTTCACGAGGTCTGCTTTTTCAGAACCCTTGCCGATACAATAGCTCTCCGTCCACTGGATGCCGCCTTCTTTTGGAACGACAGAGGCAACGGGTGCGCCGTCTTTTTCGAGAACGCCTGTGATCCAGTCACCAATGCCACACATTGCAAGCATTTCGCCATTTTTCAATGAGTTGAATGTCCCGCCGTAATCGAAGTAACCGCCAACTTGTGGGCGTAGGCTTGTGGTTGTTTCTTGAACCTTGGCCCATCCAGCATCATCAAGATCCCAAAGACCAGCACCATTGCCATTATAAAGGCTCATCATGCCAAGGCTTGGTAGGTGCCAATCAAAGTGGCCAACTTTGCCTTTCACGTCTTCTTTCCAGAAGCATGAATAGCTTGCCGCTTCTTCAGCGGTAATGGCATTCTTGTTATAAGAAACACCAAGGTGGCCACAGCGCACCATGACAGAGTGAAGCTTGCCATCTGCCCAGTGACCCGGGAACTTGGTGAAGTCTTCATGCAGCATGTCGTCGAAGTTATAGTCTGCAGCGTTTAGCTCCTCGATGTGGCCAGCCGCGTTAAGCTGCTGTACGAATTCCGCATCTGACAAAATTACGTCGTATGTGCCTGGAGGTGATTGAGCAATCAGCGCCAACATATTGTCGCCACCAGCATAATATTTCGGTTTGAATTTTACGTTGTTCGCAGCTTCGTATTCACCAACAATGTCGCTCTCGCCGTGGCCATACCAAGCCAACATATTAAGTTCCACCGTTTGCGCCCAAGTGCGGTTGACGAATGGCATAGAGAGCGCAGCAGCTCCCGTATATTTCAATAATTCACGCCTTGTTGGCTTTAAAATATTGGAAGATTTCTTCTGGTCGGTCATGACGGGGCTCCCCTAAAATGTAGTCCATAAAATTTCAGATTGGAGCCTATCTTGAGGTTTGAGGAGGAGTCCATAGTGAAGCTATTTTTAATCTCGCATTGGGCTTTGCTTGTTGATAACGTTGTGTGCAGCGAGGAAGATTTGCGGAATTTAAGGGCAGGGTGATGAATAGGCAGGCGTTTAAAGAAAAGTTTGGTACCACGAAGGCAGTTGTCTTGCCGGTGATCCATGTGATCGACGAAGAGCAAACGCGGCGCAATATAAAACTGGCGCTTGATGGCGGCTGCAAAGGTGTCTTTCTGATCAATCATGATTTTGGTGTGAAGCAATTTTTGCCGATTATCGAAGATGCACGCGCGACTTTTCCTTCTGCTTGGATTGGCATTAACTTCCTATCTGTTACGGGTAAAGATGCTTTTCCCGTTTTGGGCGAGTTAGAACGCGGTGGTACGCGCATTGATGGGTATTGGGGCGATGATGCGCGCATTGATGAAGCGCGGTCCATTGATGATCAGCCAGAGGCGAGCGCTATTTTACAGGCGAAGAAAGAGGCCGGATGGGATGGTTTTTATCTCGGCGGCACGGCCTTCAAAAAACAACGAGACGTAAAACCTGAAGACTATGCCACCAGCGCCACCATTGCTTGCGACTATATGGATGCTGTTTGCACATCAGGCGTTGCAACGGGCAAGGCGGCGGACCTTTCCAAAATTGATGTGTTTCGAAAGGCCTGTGGCGACAAGACGCTCGCCATTGCATCTGGCGTTACGCCTGAAAATGTTCACCACTATGCAGAAGCGATTGATTGCATCATGGTTGCAACCGGCATTAACGTCGAAGGTGATTTTTATAATATTGATCCTGTGCGTTTGGCACGATTGTTTGCGAATTTGGAAAATGGGGAGAATAGGGCATGACGACGCGCGATAAAGGACCAAGGGATGACCGTTGGTATTTCCCGCTTATGGCACCCAACACTAAGGGCGAGAAATTCGCTTGGCTTGATCCAACTTCAATTTATATCAACGGCGAGGCCTTCCACGATCTACTGGATGATCTATGTGCTGACATCGAACCTGATAGCTGTGATGTTGTAGCAGGGCTTGATGCCATGGGTTTTGTGCTTGGTGCAGCCATAGCAACGCGCATTGGCAAAGGGTTCTTGCCGATCCGTAAAGCGGGCAAATTATGCGTCGATACAGATAGCGCAAGCTTCACTAATTATTCAGGTCGCACCCAAGACATGGAAATGCGCAAACCTGCTTTCGCCGCTGGCACAAGAGTTCTACTGGTTGATCAATGGGTAGAAACCGGCGGCTCTATGCATGGTGCCATGCAATTGGTTGAGCAGCAGCAAGGCAAGGTCGCGGGGTTAGTCGCCGTTGTGATTGAAGATTGTGAGCGTACGGCCGAATACCGTAAGAAATATCCGTGCATCTCGGCTATTCAACCGGGAACGAAATGGCAAGATCAAGCCAATGCACAATATCTGGAAAGCTTCAAAATCTATAAGCCTGAAGACGCATTTCCGATTTGATGTGGTTGTGAAGCGAGGCCTTGCGCGCGGTTACAGTTTGGTTGAAATCGCGCGACTTGGATTTGTGATTTAAGGTCTAAACCTTAGCTACCTAGGCAATTTTTAAAGGCTGTCGCCATGTTCGTAACCAGCTTGCTGTAAAGTCCAGCACCTGGTTCTAGCTCTGCGCCTAGTGGGTCAAGTGTCTCTTTCTTGGCCTTCGTATCAGCTATCACTGTATCGACAAGTTTAGTTGGGAATTGTGGTTCGCTGAACACGCAACTAACTTTGGTTTCATCAAGAGTTGTGCGAATTTCTTTGATCCGGCTAACACTTGGGCTTGTCTCAGGACTGAGTGTGATTGAGCCAGTTGCTTCGATACCAAAACGCGCTTCGAAATAACGATAGGCGTCATGAAAAACGATGAAACGTGCATCTTTGAGCGGCGCCATTTCTTCTTCAATCTCATGGGTTAAGTGATCAAGCTTTGAAATTAGTTCTTTTGCGTTAGCCGCATATTGTTTGGCATGCTCAGGGTCTGCCTTAATCAGAGTTTTCTCGATTTTTACAACCATTTTCTGCGCATTGACCGGATCAAGAAAAATGTGCGGGTCTACAGCGTGGGCGCCATGCCCTTCGTGATCATCATGCTTGGCATGGTCTTCATGCTTGGCATGGTCTTCATGTTTGTCATGATCATCGTGCTTGTCGTGATCATCGTGCTTGTCGTGATCATCGTGCTTGTCGTGATCATCGTGCTTGTCGTGATCATCATGCTTGTCGTGGTCATCATGCTTGTCGTGGTCATCGTGCTTGTCGTGATCATCGTGCTTGTCGTGATCATCGTGCTTGTCGTGATCATCATGCTTGTCGTGATCATCGTGCTTGTCATGATCCTCATGCTTGGCATGTTCTTCGTGCTTGTCATGATCATCGTGACCGCCATGGCCGCCGTGATCTCCGTGACCTTCAAATGTTGCGCCTTCGCGGAATTCGAATTTCACCAAGCCTTTTGTTTCAATCAGTGCGACGCTTTTTGCTTTGCTCGCAATCGTCTCCAGAGATTTTGGCAAAAAGGTCTCAAGTCCTGGGCCAATCCAAAAGACGACATTGGCTGCGGCCAAATCTTTTGCTTGGGACGGGCGCAGGGAGAAATCATGGGGAGAGGACGCGCCTTTCACAATCAAGCTAGGTTCTGCAACACCTTTCATTACGCTCGCAACAAGGGAGTGCACTGGTTTTATAGACGCGACCACCTTTGGCTGGGCGACAGCCATTGTTGGCAAAGTAAAAACGAGGGCGGAGATAAAGGTGGGTTTTAGGAGACGAAATACTGGCATTTTGATTTTGAAACTCGTATTGATAAATGGGATGGGGTGGAATATGTAATAACATAACATTCAATACAAGTCCAAACTTGCTGCTAAGAAAAATGAATTTTGACGATGTCTCAAACTAATCAACCTCTCATCGCACTCACTAATGCGGGAGTTTTTAGAGATGACCGCTGGCTCGTGCGAGGTGTTGACCTGCACGTTGACGCTGGCGAAATAGTGACGCTTATCGGCCCCAATGGCTCCGGTAAATCAACCACTGCAAAAATTGCGTTAGAGATTACGAAGCCAGATGAAGGTCGCGTAGAAAAACGTAAAAACCTGCGGGTGTCCTATGTGCCGCAAAAAGTGGCCATTGATTGGACGCTGCCTTTAACTGTTAAACGATTCATGACGTTAACGGGCAGCGTGCCCGCGTCGGAAGTTGCTTCAGCAATGGAGGCAACAGGTGTTTCTCATTTGGCAGATCACGAAGTGCGCACCTTATCTGGTGGCGAATTTCAGCGGGTTTTGTTAGCGCGAGCGATGGCGCGAAAGCCTGAGTTGCTGGTGCTTGATGAGCCTGTGCAAGGTGTCGATTTCAGCGGTGAGATTGCGCTTTATGATTTGATCAAGAAAATCCGCGATGACCTGCAATGCGGTGTCCTCTTAATTTCTCACGATTTACATGTGGTGATGGCTGCAACAGACCGTGTTTTATGTTTGAACGGCCATGTGTGTTGCTCAGGCACGCCGAAAAGCGTTGCCTCTAGTGCAGAATACCAAGCCTTGTTTGGTGCACGCGCAACCTCAACACTTGCTGTTTACGAACATCACCACGATCACACTCACTTGCCAGATGGTCGGGTGGAGCACGCAGACGGCACGATCAGCGATACATGCGATCATGATCGCAGTCATTCTAAGCAAGGTTCAGAAACAGCTGAGGAGGCGTCCAATGCTTGACGATTTTTTCATCCGCGCTTTGCTCGCAGGTATTGGTGTTGCTTTGGTGGCTGGCCCGCTTGGGTGTTTTGTGGTGTGGCGACGTATGGCCTATTTTGGCGATACGCTTTCTCATGCAGCCTTGTTAGGTGTCGCCTTAGCCTTGTTGTTTGAAGTGAACGTAACGCTTGCTGTGTTCGTTGTTTCTGTTGGCGTTTCGATGTCGTTGCTGCTTCTTCAAAAGCGCGCCCCGCTATCTGCGGATGCTTTGCTAGGGCTGTTGTCTCATTCGGCTCTGGCTCTCGGGCTGGTCTTACTCGCCTTTTTAACATGGCTACGATTTGATTTGATGGGGTTGTTGTTTGGCGACATTCTTTCCGTTTCCAAAATGGATGTAGGCATCATCTGGGCGGGCGGTGCTGCGGTGCTTGTCATCTTAGCTAAGATTTGGCGGCCACTCTTTGCAGGCACTGTCAACCGAGAACTCGCCGTTGCCGAAGGCATGCCTTACGAGCGAGCGAATATTATCTTCATGCTGCTTCTTGCCGCCGTCATCGCCATATCAATCAAGATTGTTGGTGTGCTGCTCATAACCGCCATGCTGATTATACCAGCCGCCGCCGCCAGACGTTTCGCGCTTGGTCCTGAACAAATGGTGATAATTGCCATGATTATTGGCGCTTTGTCAGTCATTGCGGGGCTTTATGGCTCTTGGGAATGGGATACACCGACCGGCCCAAGCATTGTTGTCGCAAGCTTGCTAGGGTTCATCATTGCCATGACGCCATTTGCTAATATTATGAAAAAAAAGAATCATGTGGCAAAGACCAAAAGCACGGGAGTTAAATAATGGGTCATTCGCACGGAAATAGCCGTCCTCTTACAGATAAGCAGAAAATTGTTTTGGATGCTTTGATGAAGTCAGACGTGCCGCTCAGTGCTTATGCTTTGCTCGATCAACTGCGTGATGATGGCTTTCGTGCGCCATTGCAGGTTTATCGTGCCTTGGAAAAACTGACAGAAGGCGACTATGTCCATCGTCTTGAAAGCCTCAACGCCTTTGTTGCTTGTCGTCATTCAGGCTGTGATGAGGATGCACCGCATACTGTTCTGTTTGCTATTTGCGAACAATGCGGTCGGGTGCAGGAAGAAACGGGTCCCAACTTGTTTGCAACCCTTTCGACTCTTGCTGATCGGGCTAATTTCACTTTCAACAGTTCCGTGATTGAGCTTAAAGGGCTCTGTGCGGATTGTAAGACTTCATAAAACCATTGCGCTCGTAAGATTTCCGACTAGTCTCTTTATTCGAGGAATATGGGGGGAGTTGATCAATGAGTAATTCGGCAAATTTGCTGGAACGGCAAAATGGCGATGCGCCATTTACTGCCGACCCGTCTGTTTCCTACACCATGCCAGCGCGATTTTATGTAAGTGCTGATATCTACGACATGGAGAAAGAAGCGATCTTCTATAAGACGTGGCACTATGCAGGTCACGTCAGCCAAGTTGCTGAAAAGCGCTCTTATTTCACCACAAAAATTCATGAGCAAAATGTCTTTGTCACCCGCGGACAGGATGATGAAATCCGTGCGTTTTATAATGTCTGTGCTCACCGCGGGCATGAACTTCTTCAAAGCGCTGGCCGTAAATCCGTGATCACATGCCCTTATCATGCATGGGCTTTTGATTTTGAGGGCAATCTTGTTAATGCGCGAAACTCTGAAAATGTTGCAGGCTTTAACAAATGTGACTTCTCGCTGAAACCTGTTCGTATGGAAATTTTCTGCGGCATGATCATGATCAACCTTGATCCTGACGCGACACCATTCGCAGAGCAATTTGATGGCCTTGAAGATGAGATCCGTCAGTATATGCCCTCAGTTGATACGCTGGAATTTGCCCAGCGCGACACGTTTGATGTGGCGTCAAACTGGAAGGTGCTCGTTGATAATTTCCTAGAGTGCTACCACTGCGCACCTGCCCATAAAGATTTTGTCGATTTGGTCGATATGGATTCTTATCGCACCATCACCCATAAGCGTTATTCGTCGCAATGCGCGGCGGCACCCAGAACAACCACGTCTAAGGCGTTTAGTTTTGAAAAGGGTGATGTTGATTTTGGGTATGCTGGTTTCTTCGTGTGGCCAAATTTCACGATATGGATTTACCCAGGCGAGGCCAATTTATCGGTTCTGCAAATGAACCCAACAGCACCCACCCAAACCCTTGAATATCAAGACTGGTTCACAAAAGGCGGGAAGCTTTCGCCGCAGTTGAAGGAAGCCGCAGATTATCAAAAAGACATTTTGCAGCCGGAAGACATTGGCCTTTGCGAAAGTGTTCAGCGTGGGCTTTCATCAAAGGCCTATAACCAAGGCCGTTTTATCGTTGACCATGGCAAGACGGAACTTTCAGAACATGCAGTCCATCACTTTCAATCCATGGTGGTCGATGCGCTGGGCGCGAAACTGGATTAGGGTCAGGTCCCTAGCGTTTTATCGTCATTTCGCGCGGTGTGTTGCATAGGCATTCATAACCGTTTTCCGTAATCAAAAGCGGTTCGGTAATTTCTAACCCACCATCATCCAGCCATAAGGCAGGCATGAAGTGGAAGGTCATACCAGCTTGCAAAATAGACTGATCGCCGCGTCTAAATGACATGGTACGCTCGCCCCAGTCTGGCGGGTAAGAAAGCCCAATTGCATAACCGCAGCGGCTATCTTTTTCAAAGCCAAGCTTGTTCAATGTCGCATTAAAAGCGTTGGCAATATCTTCGCAGCGATTGCCGGGCTTTGCTTGTTCAAGTCCTGCTTCCACGGCTTCTAAAACCGCCTTTTCGGCATCAAGATATTTTTGCGGCGCGTCGCCCAAAAATAAGGTACGCGATTGCGGACATTGATAATGACGATAGGCACCCGCGATTTCAAAGAAGGTGCTCTCTCCAGTTTTAAACGGCGTATCATCCCATGTGAGATGCGGTGCGGTAGCGTTCATGCCTGACGGCGTCATCGGGACCATTGACGTGTAATCGCCCCAATGCCCATCTGCACCAATGATGGAAGTGTGATAAATCTCAGCGACAAGTTCGTTCTTCTTCAAACCCGGTTCCGCCCGCTCGACGATCATCGCGTGCATCTTCTCAACAATACGAGCCGCCCGCCGCATATAGGTGATTTCGGTTTCGCTCTTGATCGCCCGTTGCCAGTTCACCAATCCTGTTGTGTCTTGAAAAGTGGCATCTCTTAGATTGTTGGTGAGCGTTTGATAGGCGGCAGCGGAGAAATAATAATTATCAAGCTCAACGCCAATAGTAGCCTTCGCCCAACCTTTCTCTTTGATCAGTATGGCCAGCGTTTCATGGGGATGTTTTTCAGCGTTTTGAACATAGGTGTCGTCATAACCAACGATGTTCTCATGGGGCATAAAAACGGTACGCTTAGCGCCCAAAGCATCCATGCCGCGGCCCCACCAGATCGGATCGCCTTCCATGGAAAGAATAACGGCTTGATGGGTGTAAAAAGACCAGCCATCGTAGCCGGTAAGCCATGCCATGTTGGAAGGGTCGGTGACGACGATCACGTCAACATTGGCAGCAGCCATTGCGACCCGCGTTTTCGCGATCCGCTGGGCGTATTCATCTCTTGAAAAGTTGAGAACAGCATCGGTCATTATAAGTCCCCCATAGTCTCAAAAATGAGTGTGGGGGACCATCAGGCAAGCGTCAAGATGTTTGGTCGATGACTAAACGTCGAGGTTGGCAACCGTCAGCGCGTTTTGCTGAATGAAGTCGCGGCGTGGTTCAACATCATCGCCCATGAGCTTGGAGAAGATGTCATCCGCGGCAAGCGCTTCATGCACTTTAACTTGCAGGAGCGTGCGTACATTCGGGTCCAGTGTGGTTTCCCAAAGCTGGTCAGGGTTCATTTCACCAAGACCTTTGTAGCGCTGAAGTGCGAGGCCTTTACGACCAATCATGAATACTTGGTCCAGCATGGTGCGTGGGCCGAAGATAACCGTTTCAACTTCCTTGCGTTTCAAGGTTGCTGGCGTGTCATAAATTTCTTGTAACGATGTGGCAAAGGTGAGCAGTTTTCTCGCATCCGCAGAAGCAATCAACGGCATATCAAGGCGGGCAACTTCTTTAACGCCGCGCACGGTACGCTCAAACAGATAGCCGCTTTCGCCATTAAACGAACCGCTCCAACCGCGCTCGAATTCATCCGATACTGCGTCCAATCGCTTGGCCACGTTGGCGGCGGCAGCATTGGCTTTGCTGTCGTCTTGCACCATCTCAACATCAAGCGCGCCACCAATGGCTGCTTGTTCAAGAACCATGCGGTCATAGCGTGTGTGAACGCCTTCAATGAAGGTGCGTACAGAGCGAGCCTCTTCGATGATCGAACGAAGATCTTCGCCAGCCCGTTCTTCGCCAGAGCCAAGCTGCAAGACTGTATCGCTCAAGCCGTTGTCGATTAGGTAGTCTTGAAGCGCTGCCTCATCTTTGAGGTACTGCTCCGACTTACCACGTGACACCTTATAAAGCGGCGGTTGCGCGATGTAGATATGACCACCATTTACCAGCTCTGGCATTTGGCGGAAGAAGAAGGTGAGGAGCAGCGTTCTAATGTGTGCGCCATCCACATCCGCATCTGTCATGATGATAATTTTGTGGTAGCGCAGTTTTTCAAGATTAAACTCTTCGCGGCCAATGCCTGTGCCAAGCGCCGTGATCAGCGTGCCGATCTCGTTTGATGAGAGCATCTTATCAAAACGCGCCCGTTCCACATTGAGGATTTTACCGCGCAAAGGCAGAACAGCTTGATTGCCACGGTCACGACCTTGCTTGGCAGAGCCGCCCGCACTGTCACCCTCGACGAGGAAGATTTCTGATTTCGACGGATCGCGCTCTTGGCAGTCAGCAAGCTTGCCAGGGAGGGAGGCGATATCGAGTGCGCCTTTGCGCCGTGTGAGTTCGCGCGCTTTGCGGGCCGCTTCACGGGCAGCAGCGGCTTCAACCACTTTGGAAACAATCGTGCGGGCTTCAGATGGGTTTTCTTCAAACCAATCTTTAAGCGCCTCATTGACGTAGCCTTCAACAACAGGACGCACTTCTGATGATACGAGTTTGTCTTTTGTTTGGGAGGAGAATTTCGGATCTGGTACTTTCACTGAAAGCACACAAGTCATGCCCTCACGACAATCGTCGCCGGTTGGTGAGACTTTCTCTCTTTTGGTGATGCCTGAGGTATCTGCATAGCCTGTTACTTGGCGGGTCAACGCTGCACGGAAGCCAGCAAGGTGTGTGCCGCCGTCGCGCTGTGGAATATTGTTGGTGAAGCAAAGCACATGCTCTTGGTAGCTCTCGTTCCACCACGCTGCCAACTCAACGGTAATGCCGTCTCTCTCGCCCTTAAGCGTAATCGGGCCAGCAATAAGCGGTTTGCGATTGCGGTCGAGGTAGCGAACGAAGGCTTCAAGGCCACCTTCGTAATACATTTCTTCCGAGCGTGTTTCTGATGTGCGGTTATCAGTTAGAACAATGCGCGCGCCTGAATTCAAAAACGCGAGTTCCCGCAAACGGTTTTCCAGCGTCTCGTAGTTAAACTCGACCTGCGTGAAGGTTTCTGTCGATGGCAGGAAGGTTACTTCAGTGCCTGTTTCATCACCGCACTCACCAATAACTTTAAGGGGGCCATCTGAAACACCGTGAGTGAACGACATTTCGTGATGCTTACCCGCACGCTTGATGCGCAAGAATAGTTTTGATGACAGGGCATTCACCACAGAAACACCAACACCGTGCAGACCACCAGAAACCTTGTAGGAGTTCTGGTCGAACTTACCGCCAGCGTGAAGTTGGGTCATAATCACTTCAGCCGCTGAAATGCCTTCTTCAGCGTGAATATCTGTTGGAATACCGCGACCATTATCTGTCACCGTCACGGAACCATCTGGGTTCAACGTCACGGTTACAATATCAGCGTGTCCGGCGAGCGCCTCATCAACACCGTTATCAACCACCTCATAAACCATGTGGTGCAAGCCTGAGCCGTCATCGGTATCACCGATATACATGCCGGGCCGTTTGCGCACTGCGTCAAGGCCTTTCAAGACCTTAATCGAGTCTGCACCATATTCTTCAGGAGTGTTTTCTACAGGGTCGCTCATTAGAAGCCGTTTCGCTTAGGTTTAGCCAAGTCTATGGTCGATTTGGCTCGTCATTGGGTGGATGTATCTTTGAAATAAATACGATCCACGTGGGGTTTTGCTATTGTGAATACAAAACACAAGAATCACGGTGTTTTTATAGCACTTACGCGTTCTAAATGCCCGATAAATCGACGTTTTTTATGGGTCATCAACGGTTTAAGAGATGGTTCCGTTCTCGACATGCAGAAATTGGGCGCGATCACCTAAATCAGCGAATAAATCTCGGTCAGTTCCCGTCATGAAGGCTTGGCAATTGAGTGCTTCTAACACATCAAACAAGGCTGCACGGCGAAATTGGTCTAAATGGGCAGCAACTTCGTCCAAGAGGACGATAGGAGCCATGCCCGCGATCGTGCCGACCAGCTTGGCGTGTGCCAATACAATCCCGATAAGAAGCGCTTTTTGCTCTCCGGTGGAGCATAGCCGTGCGGCCATATCTTTTTCAGCGTGGCGCACCAGTAAATCAGAGCGATGTGGCCCTTCAAGTGTGCGACCTGCAGCACGGTCACGGCGGCGGGATTGTTGCAGCAGCGAACGGTAGGCGTCTTCTGCGTCAGTTGCCAAATGCGTGCGCACCAAATCATCCACTGAGCCTTCAAGTTCTAGGAGCGCCTGAGGAAAATGCTCTGTCATGGCGCTTGATTTTTCAACTTCAGTCGAAAGCAGTGCCAGAATTTCGTGACGGGCGGCGGTGATCGCGGTTCCAAGTTCAGCAATTTGCATTTCAGCTGCATCAAGCCACGATGAATTGTCGAAGGCTTCTTCTAAAACCTTGTTTCGGTTCCTGACGGCTTTGTCAAAATCATTCACTCGTCGCCCGTGGGTTGGATCAAGCGCTAGGACAAGGCGATCTAGAAAACGGCGGCGATCACCCGCTGGCCCTGTAAAGAGGCCGTCCATGGCGGGTGTGAGCCATAAAACGCGCACATATTCGGTTAAGGCGTCGCCGCTTTTGACTTGTTGGCGGTCAATGCGGATGCGGCGCGACTTATCTGGCACCCCATCTTGCATGGAAAGGCCAGTGCCAATCTCCGTGTCGCCGTTTTCTGTTTCAAGGCTTGTTGCAACAGCCCAAAGGCCATCACCGCCCTTTTCTGGCGTCAATCCCACATCCACATATTGCGCACGGCGCAACCCGCGACCGGGGGAGAGGTAGGAGACGGCTTCCAGTAGATTGGTTTTGCCAGACCCATTGGGGCCAGCAAGAACAACCGACTTCGGCTCAAGGTCAAGATTGAGGCTTTTGTAGTTTCGAAAGCTGGTCAATTTCAGCGCTGTTATGCGCGTTGGAAAGACCTGATCCATGGCAAAATTATCGCTCAATTAAACGCGCATTGGCATCAAAACAAAAAGCGCATCTTCATTGCCGTTTTCTTCAACCAATGTTGGCGAGCCTGGATCAGCAAGGCGGAAGATGGCGGTGTCTGATTGAAGTTGATTTGCAATATCAAGCAGGTACTTTGCGTTAAAGCCTACATCGATGTCGTCTGCATCATATTCAACAGCCAGTTCTTCTTCCGCAGTGCCTGATTCTGGGTTCACGACAGAAAGCACCATTTGGCCTGAACTAAGAGCAAGCTTCACAGCGCGTCCACGTTCTGATGAGATCGTTGATACGCGGTCAACGGCTGCAGTAAATGTGTCGCGGTCAACACGTAGCTCTTTGTCGTTGCCTTGTGGGATGACGCGTGAATAATCAGGGAAGGTGCCGTCGATCAATTTTGAGGTCAAAACGATATTGCCAACGGTAAAGCGAATTTTGCTGGCTGAAAGGTCGATCACCACGTTTTGCTCTGGATCATCGAGAAGCTTTTGAACTTCGCCAACGGTTTTACGCGGAATGATGATGCCTGGCATGCCGGGCGCGCCATCTGGGGCAGGGAGCTGCATTTGAGCAAGTCTGTGCCCATCTGTCGCAACACCACGAAGTAGGTTTGCACCGTTTACTTCTACAGCATGAAGATAAATACCGTTGAGGTAATAGCGTGTTTCTTCGGTAGAGATTGCAAACTGCGTGCGGTCCACGATCTTGCGCAAGTCACCTGCCGCTAAATTAAACTGATGAGAAAACTCGTTTGCAGCGAGCTCAGGGAAATCATCTTCTGGCAAGATTTGCAAACGGAACTCTGACTTGCCTGCTTGAACGCGCATGGTCGCGCCGCCTTCGTCGGTTTCAAGCAGAACTTCAGCACCGTCTGGCAATTTGCGAACAATGTCGAAAAGGATGTGGGCTGGAACTGTCGTGCCGCCCGGTGTCTCGACCATAGCTGGAATGCGCTCAACCACTTCAAGGTCGAGGTCGGTTGCTTTGAGCATCAGCTCACCTTCACCAGTGCGCAAAAGGGCATTGGAAAGGATCGGTATCGTATTGCGTTTTTCCACCACACGATGAACGTGGTTTAGGGATTTCAAAAGAGTTGAACGTTCGATTGTAATACGCATTAGATTAGATACCTGTTTCAAACAACGAAAAGGGTCACCGAACGGATTGTTCCGTCGGGATCAAATGTTTGACCTTGCTGGCACAAAAACGCAAGTCTGTGGGCGCTTGTATGCCCCTTCGTCCTCAATATTTTGAGGGATAAGTCAGGAAAATAGATGTCAGGCACAAATGGTGCTCAAAAAACAAACAACCGAGCCAGCGATGTTGCCATCTGCCGTGCTCGGTTGCTCGGGAGTTTGAGGCGATTACTAATCGTTTAATAGTCGCTTCAAAAGCTCTACGTCATCAGAAAACGTACGATCTTCACCCATCAGTTGTTCAACCTTTTGAACCGCATGAATAACGGTTGTGTGGTCGCGGCCACCGAAGCGTTTGCCAATTTCTGGCAGTGAACGCGGTGTCATGGTTTTGCAAAGATACATAGCGATCTGACGCGGACGAACAATTGCCCGTGTGCGGCGTTGTGAAACCAGATCAGATTTAGAAATACTGAAGTGGTTTGCGACCATGCGCTGAATGTCTTCAATCATCACCTTGCGTGGTTCATCTGAACGAATGAGGTCACGAAGGACGAGTTGAGCTGATTCAAGCGTTACAGGCGCACCCGTGTAGCATTGTTGAGCCACAAGACGGTTTAACGCGCCTTCAAGATCACGGCCATTGGTGGTGACTGCCTGTGCCACATAATCCAAAATCGTATCAGAAATGATGATATTTGGATCAGCAGCGCGAAGAGCGTTCAGGCGGCTTTCCAAAATCTTGCGGCGAAGATCAGGCTCAGGGCTTTCCAACTGCAAGGTGATACCACCACGAAGGCGAGAAAGGGCTCGCTCATCAATAGTTTCCAAACTTGCTGCTGGTCTGTCTGCTGACAAAATAACCTGCTTGTTGGCTTCTACGAGTGCAATCAGAAGGTGGCTGAATTCCTGTTGGAATTTATCACCAGCCAAAAACTGAATGTCGTCGATGATCATGACATCAACATCGCGCAAACGATCTTTGATTTCGGCAATTGTTTTATTGGCAAACCCTTCGCGCAATTTCTGCATGAAGCGCTCACACGTGAAATACAAAACGCGGCGCGGTAATTTGCTGCGTTGGCTTTCCCAAGCAATTGCTTGCAAGAGGTGCGTTTTACCAAGGCCAACTTTCGCATGAACAAACATAGGGTTGAATGTTACGGAGCGGTCGCCAGTGGCAATCGCTTTGGCTGCGGTAAAGGCCATATTATTACCTTGACCTGGGCAGAAATTAGCAAAGGTAAACTTTGGATCTAGGGGTGCACCACCATGAGGGCCTTCAATGTCGCCCATACGGCGGAACATTTGATCATCATTGCGAAACCCAACAGGGTTCATTGGTGTCGTGTTTTGATGGACAGGTTTTTCGTTCTCTGTTTTTGGGGCAGGGCGATTACGATTGCGCGCAGCTCCCCTCACTGAGACTGAAATGGCTTTAATATCGGCTTGCTCTTCTTGTAAGAGCGTTAGGATCCGCTCACCGTAGTGGGTATCAATCCACTGACGCAGAAACAATGTTGGCACGGACAAGAAAATTGTATTCTTATCGAGGTTTTCAAGAGCCAATCCTTTGAACCAACTTGAGTATACATCTTCGCCAAGCTGCACTCTCAATTTAGCTTTAATTCGATCCCACATTTCTTTCTGTTCTTCTACAGAGAGGACAACGTGTGACTCTTCAACAAAATTCGATTCATCCGTGATGTCGAAGTGTATTCCTGGTAGTTTGTTTCCGTCTTTAGGCATTATTTTAGTATTCCCCCATCTGTCCTGGCCGCATAAAGCTGTTTTTTTAAAGCTGTATTCCTACTCCTGCTTATCGGTGCTGATTATTTCAGTTTCCGATGCACAGTCCGGGGGTTTAAGCCCGGTAGCGAAAGGTTGGCATCATTTCATGACGCGTCCTCGTTCGTTTTTTTGCTCAGTCTATTCCCTGTCTTAGTCGTATCGACTCCGTTCTTTTAATTTTGATGCCAAGGTAAATTGCTGGCTTTCCAGCCATTTACCAGTCCCCGATGTTTTTGCCCGTCGTGACCGCCTTCAAAGCCGCCAGCCACATTAAAGCAGTTCTTATAACCTTCATTCGTCATGGCAATCGCCGCCGATTGGCTTCGAACACCTGAGCGACACAGAAAATAAATTTCCGTGTCTGGGCCGCCGCCGGCCTTTTCGATTGAGGACGATAAGTCGGAAATGAAAGCAGAGTTCACGTTCATTGCTGGATATTGCTGCCACTCTAGTAGAACAATATCTTTTTGCAGCTTGCTAAGATCTGGCAGCCCAACAAAATTCCATTCAGCAGATGTTCTCACATCAACCAGAATGCTATTTTTGTTGTTCGCAAGATTTTCCCAGGCCGTTGAGCATTCAACATCCCCAGCATACTCTGACATACTTCCCTCATCCTTCGTGCGCGATCTGTTAAAGTCAGACCGTCATATTGATCTTATGTACCTCGCTCTTTGGCAGGCACAGCTTCGCCGATATGGCCCCATTAGAAGAAGCCAAACCGTTGCCCTTTTTACGGGGCAAATGTGATTTGTACTTTGGTATCATGGGGCATCCAGAGCACCCCTTAAGACAAAATTAAGCTATCATAAATGCCGTGCTGTGGACTAGCCCCAAACAAGCGATTCAGGCGAAATAAAAAATTAAAATTTGCTTGACATCAGTTCAGGAAAAACAGCATCCACGGCGGGTTTTTAAAACCGTTAAAAATTCAAATGGTTAACATTTTTTATGATTTTTTTAGGAACGCTTTCCTGCATTTTTATTGCTACGTGAGGGCGCGTTAAAAATTTTGATCAGGCTTTTTGAGGCCACGTGGCGCTAGGGTTGTAGCGTAAATTATTGAAAGTAAACGTTTATACTGACTTCTCAACGCATGTGGAAAAGGTTTGCATGCAAACCTTTGTTCGCAGTGTGAAAAAATAATGCAAAAGGCAAAAAAAAAGACGCCTTGCGGCGCCTTAAATTCTAGCTCTGTAAAAAAGTCTTATGCAGACAATGCCTTAACACGTTTTGTAAGACGTGAGATTTTTCTAGAAGCTGTATTCTTATGCAAAATGCCTTTTTGTGAGGCACGCATTACGATTGGCTCAGCTGCGTTCAAAGCAGTCTTTGCAGCACCTGCATCACCTGAGGTAATTGCTTCTTCTACTGTACGTAAGAAAGAGCGCATGTTTGTGCGGCGTGATTTGTTAACTGCTGTGCGACGCGCAATTTTACGAGTTGCTTTCTTGGCGGAAGGCGTATTCGCCATTGTTGTCATCCTTGATCAAGTTTTTCGGGTGTCGCGAGTCGGAAAAAACCATTCTGTGTTGCCACAGGCATGCATCCCACAGATTACGACGAAATCTCTAAGTAGCGGGCTTATAATCTCTCGACTGTATTTCGTCAATTGGCGAAATCGCGAAAAATGGCATCATTACTACTTGTTTTTGAATTGAGCGGCTCGTTTTTCGATAAATGCTTGCATTCCTTCAGATTGATCTTGGGTTGCAAACAAGGAATGGAAGTTACGGCGTTCAAACAAAAGGCCAGCGGCAAGCGTGGTTTCAAAGCTTTGATTGACCGCTTCTTTTAACATCATATTGGTGGTGAGTGATTGATCTGCGATTTTTGCAGCAGCGGTCATCACTTCATCCATCAAATCTGCAATTGGAACGATACGAGACACAAGACCAGCGCTTTCGGCTTCTTTTACGTCCATCATGCGGCCGGTAAGGCACATATCCATTGATTTTGCTTTGCCAATGGCGCGGGTGAGGCGTTGTGTGCCGCCAATGCCGGGAATCACACCTAGATTGATTTCAGGTTGGCCAAATTTCGCGTTATCGGCTGCTATAATAAAGTCGCACATCATGGCAAGCTCACAACCGCCACCTAGTGCATAGCCTGCGACAGCCGCGATTACAGGTTTGCGGCATGCGGCTAAGCGTTCTGTTTTAGCGAAAAGGTCATCGAGATAAACATCAGGAAAACCGCGTGTTTGCATCTCTTTAATATCAGCACCAGCTGCAAAAGCTTTTTCTGAGCCTGTAATGACGATGCAGCCAATTTTGCTGTCTTGATCAAGGGAAACAACGGCATCCAGCAGTTCTTCGATCAATTGTGCATTGAGAGCGTTGAGTGCCTTGGGTCTGTCCAGAGTAACAATACCAACTTCACCTTTAACTTCTTTGCGAATTGTGTCGTAACCCATAGCCGCCCTCTTTCATGATGAATTAAATGTTAACTTTATAAGATCTTGAAAGCAGTTTCACCTCTTAGTTTCAAGGCCGGATTGCAAAGTTATTTCGCAGTAATGGTTAATGAACGCTCTTTATCGTTGGCACGTTGGGCAATAGAAGGTGGATCGCCCACTTTGAACAATGCGCTCAATCGTTCCTTTACACGCTTCTTTGCGGCAGTCTTCGCCTGCGCGGTCATAGGCTGCAAAAGAATGTTGAAAATAACCAAGCGAGCCATCTGTATGCACATAGTCTTTAAGCGATGAGCCGCCTGCTTTGATGGCGTCTGCGATTACTTCTCTAATATGCGTAGTCAGCTCTTCAAGTTTTACCGTCGGTTTGCCAGCTTTGGTCACAAGTGTGCCCGTGGCACGAGTTGGCGACAGATGCGCGCGCCATAAAGCTTCGCATACATATATATTACCAAGTCCCGCAATCATGCGCTGGTCAAGCAGAGCGGCCTTAAGCGGCGTCGTCTTGTTAATAAAAACTTGGGCTAGATAATCAGGAGAAAGCGCGTTACCCGTCGGCTCAACCCCCATTTTATGAAAATGCTTGCATTGATCCAGCTCATTACGGGCGACCAGATCCATAAAGCCGAAGCGTCGCGGGTCATTATAGATAACCTGCGCCCCATTAGACATGTGAAGAACCACATGGTCATGTTTGGCGGCTTTGTTTCTATCATAATGAAAGTCTACCAATTGGTCGCCGTCGTCTAACCCTTCCACGCGGAATGAGCCAGACATGCCAAGATGCATAATAAGAGCGGTGCCGTCTTCCATGTCGGCGACCAGATATTTCGCACGACGGCCCATTGAGATGAGTTTTTGGCCTTCCAACCGCTCAACAAACCGTTCTGGAAACTCAAACCGCAAATTTGGGCGGCGCTGTTCAACCTTGATGATCGTCTCGCCTTCCATATGAGGGGCAAGACCACGGCGAACAGTTTCTACTTCAGGAAGCTCAGGCATAGTTCTTCACGCATAACTATATTAAGAGAGATCGGGTGACAGACATTGTGTCTTATAATAGTGTCCGCTCAAATAAGTACAGCAGCAAGAAAATTGCGCGTGAATAAAGGCGATTGGATCATGACAGTGGATAATGCCACATCATTCGGGTTTCAAAAGGTCGAAGAAGGCGAAAAGCAAGGCATGGTGGATGAAGTCTTCCACTCTGTTGCCAAAAAATATGATGTGATGAACGATTTCATGTCGATGGGCATGCACCGTGTTTGGAAAGATGCGATGGTCTCAAGCCTCAATCCGTCAAAATCACAAAGTGATTACACGCACCTTGATGTGGCAGGCGGAACAGGCGATATCGCGTTTCGTATTGCAGAACGGTCTAACAGCAACGTGCAATCAACGGTTTTCGACATCAACGGCTCTATGCTTGAAGTGGGCAAAGAACGCGCAGAAGAACGCGGGTTTTCCCATATCAAATTTCAAGAAGGCAATGCCGAAGAGCTTCCTTTTGAAGACAATTCCTTTGATGCCTATACAATCGCTTTTGGTATTCGTAACGTGCCAAAGATCGACAAAGCTCTTTCAGAAGCACGGCGTGTATTAAAGCGCGGCGGACGCTTTTTATGTCTAGAGTTTTCGCAAGTGGATGTTGCGGGCTTTGATAAAATCTATGACGCTTATTCCTTCAATGTTATCCCACGTGTTGGGCAGGCTGTGACAGGTGACCGTGAATCCTATCAATATCTTGTTGAATCAATCCGTAAATTCCCGAACCCAATGCGGTTTGAAGCGATGATGAAAACAGCAGGCATGGACCAAGTAAGCCACCGTGTTTATGCGGGCGGTGCTGTTTGCCTTCATTCTGGCTGGAATCTCTAAAGGCACCTTATGGCAATTTCGTCTTACTTTAGATTGGTCAAAGCTGGCTGGGTGCTGATGCGCGAAGGCGTAACGCGGCTGGCCGACCCTGAGCAATTGCCGCCATCTGGCCAATTCGCAATCAAAGTATTGCGGATTTTTGAAAAAGGCTCGGTTAAAAAAGCCAACAATGCTGAGCGACTAACCCAAGCGCTCAACCGATTGGGGCCAAGCTACATCAAAATAGGTCAGTTCCTCGCAACGCGGCCTGATATGGTGGGCAAAGAAATCGCAGGCAACCTTTCGCTTTTGCAAGATCGCTTACCAGCATTCGATACGGCAATTGCTAAAGCACAAGTTGAAGCAGCCTTCGGCAAGCCGTGTGACGAATTATTCGAGAGTTTCTCAGAATCAATTGCCGCAGCCTCCATTGCCCAAGTTCATAAGGCAACCCGTCGCAATGCAGATGGCACCACACGCGAAGTGGCTGTTAAAGTCTTACGGCCTGATATTCGCAAACGATTTAAAAATGATCTCGATGCCTTCTTTATCGCAGCGCGATGGGCGGAGTTTTTCGTCCCGTCATTAAGACGCATGCGCCCCGTTGCGGCCGTTGAAACACTGGAACGTTCTGCTGAGTTAGAGCTTGATCTTCGCCTAGAAGCGGCAGCTTTGTCTGAGCTTGGCGAGAATATGGAAGACAACCCTAATTACCGCACGCCTGACGTTGTATGGGACTTCATGTCCCGCGATATTTTAGTGACGGAATGGATTGATGGCTTGAAGCTCTCAGACCTTGAGGGGTTAGAAGCTGCTGGCTACGATCTCCCAGAGCTTGCCAATGAGGTGATCAATTCGTTTCTTACCCAAGCCGTGCGCGATGGCTTTTTCCATGCCGACCCGCACCAAGGCAATATGTTTGTCACAGAAGGCGGCAAGATCGTCGCGATTGATGGCGGCATTATGGGGCGGATCAATGAGGGCGAAAGCAGGTTTCTAGCTGAAATCCTCTGGGGCTTCATCAACCGCGAATATATGCGGATTGCCGAGGTTCATTTTGAAGCGGGCTATGTGCCAGCTCGCCACAAGGTTGAAGATTTTGCACAAGCATTGCGTGGGATTGGTGAGCCAATCCACGGAGCGCAGGCTGACGATATTTCAATGGCACGGCTTTTACAGCAATTGCTCGATGTGACGGACCTGTTTGATATGCCGATGCAGCCGCAGTTGATGTTCCTTCAACGTACTATGGTGGTAGCTGAAGGGGTGGCCCGTTCACTCGATCCATCATTCAACATGTGGAAAGCAGCTGAACCTGTGATCAAAGGTTGGATTGGCCGCGAAGTGGGACCTGCCGCGCATATTCGCCGTGCTGCCAATGGCGTTAATGCGCTGGGTAAGTTGGTAGGTGATCTGCCAGAACTTGCCGCCCGCGCAGAGAAGTTATCTGCCGAAATGGCTGCGGTGGGCGAAAAGGGTTTGCGGCTTGATCCTGAAACCTTGAAAGCCTTTAGCGGTGATGAGAGCAAAAGCGCAAAAGTAACGGCCTATGGTCTGTGGGCGATTGCCATTGCTGTTGGCGCGCTTGCCGTGGTGATGTGGCAGGGGTAAAACAAACCATGCTTGATCATAAACGCATCTTATTGATTTTAACTGGTGGCATCGCCGCCTATAAATGCCTCGACCTTATTCGCCGCCTGCGGGAGCGTGGAGCGTCGGTTCAGTGTGTGATGACTGACGGCGCGAAAGAGTTTGTGACGCCTTTGTCTGTGCAAGCTCTATCAGAGCAGCCTGTGTTTGATAATCTCTTCGATCTCACACAAGAAGATGAGATTGGGCACATTAAATTATCCCGCGTTGCTGATTTGGTTGTGATTGCGCCAGCAAGTGCTGATTTTCTCGCGAAAATGGCAAATGGCCTTGCACCTGATTTGGCAAGCGCCGTGTTGCTTGCCAACAACAAACCCGTGCTTATCGCGCCCGCCATGAACCCACATATGTGGAACAACCCCGCGACCCAACGCAATGTTGAAAAACTTCGCGGCGACGGTGCGCAATTTATTGGGCCAGATATAGGTGAAATGGCAGAACGCAATGAAGCAGGGCGTGGGCGCTTAAGCGAACCGCTTGAGATTGTTGCAGAAGCCGAGCGTCTGCTTTCAACGGGCCCCTTAGCTGGCAAGCATGTTCTGATTACCGCAGGCCCAACCCATGAGCCAATCGACCCTGTGCGCTATATCGCGAACCGTTCATCGGGCAAGCAAGGCTACGCTATTGCCAATGCATGCGTGATGGCGGGCGCCAAGGTGACGCTTGTCAGCGGGCCGACCAATTTGGCTGAACCGCAGGGCATGGCCGTTGTGCAGGTTGAAACTGCATTAGAGATGCAGCAAGCCGTGAATGATGCCTTGCCTGCAGATATTGCCATCATGGCCGCAGCGGTTGCTGACTGGCGGGTTAAAGGGGCAAGTGGTCAGAAGATCAAGAAAGATGGCTCTGGCGATATTCCAGCGCTCAACTTTGAAGAAAATCCAGATATTTTGAAGACATTGGCCCATAGCGATGGTCGCCCTGACTTGGTGATTGGCTTTGCTGCCGAGACTGAAAAAGTGGCCGAGCACGCCCGCGCCAAGCTGGAACGCAAGGGTGCTGACTGGATTGTGGCCAATGATGTTTCGTCAGAAGAAAAAGGCGGCATTGGTGTTATGGGCGGTGATGAGAATATCGTTCACATCGTCTCAAAAGCCGGCGTTGATACGTGGGACAAGATGCCAAAGTCTGAAGTGGCTGATCTGCTGGTTGAAGCGATTGTTAAGTGGAGCGCAAACTAATGGTGCAGGTTGCGCTTAAAACTCTTCCTCATTTTGATGGCTTGGAATTGCCCGCCTATGAAACGGCAAACTCCGCAGGCGTAGATCTTCGCGCCGCTGTGGCTGAAGGTGCACCCGTAACGCTTGGATCGGGTGAGCGGACATTGATCCCAACGGGCCTCGCGATGGAAATTCCTGAGGGCTATGAAGCACAAATCCGCCCCCGTTCTGGCCTCGCGATTAAGAACGGTGTGACTGCGCTTAATTCGCCCGGCACAATTGATGCTGATTATCGTGGCGAAGTTCAGGTGATCTTGATCAACCACGGTGCAGAGCCTTTCACTGTTGAACGCGGTATGCGCATTGCTCAAATGGTGATTGCACCCGTAACGCAGGTGACATTTACGACCGCAGATGAATTGAGCGATACAGAACGCGGCGCAGGTGGTTTCGGCTCAACAGGTGTTGCTTAGATGTTGGATGCTCAAGAGATTGAACGCTATGCCCGTCACATTGTTTTGGCAGAAGTGGGCGGTGCTGGGCAGCAAAAATTAAAAGCAGCAAAGGTTTTGATCATCGGGGCAGGTGGTCTTGGTTCGCCCTTGTTGCAATATTTAGCCGCCGCAGGTGTTGGTACGCTGGGTGTGGTTGATGATGACGAGGTCAGCCTTTCTAACCTTCAACGCCAAGTGATCCATGACACAGAAAATGTCGGTGAGCCAAAGGTTGAAAGTGCAGCAAGCGCGATTAAACGCATTAATCCTCATGTGACCTTCAACGCTCACAACGCGCGCATTAATAGTGATAACGCGGCAGACTTGATCGCAGGCTACGATATCGTTGCCGATGGTTCTGATAATTTCGACACGCGCTACCTCGTATCTGATGCTTGCTACCATGCAGGTAAGACACTGGTGACAGCAGCCGTTGGTCGATTTGACGGAACGCTCACCACCTTAATGCCTCATCTGAGCGACGATGCAGGTAATGCCTACCCAACCTATCGCTGCTTGTTTCCAAACAGGCCAGAGGAAGGGGCGGTGCCAACATGCGCGGAGGCGGGGGTTCTGGGTGCCTTAACGGGCGTTCTTGGCACGATGCAGGCGCTCGAAATTATTAAGCTCATTGCAGGTGTTGGTGACAATATGGTGGGGCGTTTGTTGCTGGTTGATAGTCTCTCCATGCGGTTTGAAACCATCAAATATAAACGTGACCCGAAAAACCCATTAAACGGGGATCATTAAATGGGCAATCAAGGGCAGCGCATTGACCCGCAGGATTGGGACCAGTTTTCCCAAGACTTTCATGCGCTCCTTGATCAATGCTTAGAGCGAATGAAGTCGGCGCGTGATTTTCCTTGGCAGCCGAAGCCTGAGGACATGGGGCCATCGGTCGCGCTCTCCATTGATGAACCGGGCATGACGTCTGCCGACCTATTCGAAAACCTCACGCAAAACATCATGCCCTATGCCACAGGCAACACGCATCCAAAGTTTTTTGGCTGGGTTCATGGCACAGGTTTGCCGCTTGGTGTTGGCGCTGATCTTGTTGCAAGCACCATGAACAGTAATTGCGGTGGGCGTGATCATGGGGCCGTTGAAATTGAACGTGCTGTTATTGATTGGGTGAGGCTTGTGGCAGGCTTTCCTGATGGTTCGTCAGGTATACTCACGACAGGCACATCGCAAGGCACCATCCTCGCCCTGTCTGCTGCTCGCGTAAAACGTTTTGGCTCAGATGTGCGCAAAAAGGGCATCCGTTCTCTGCCAGACATAAAAGTATATGCCGCCAAAGGCGCTCACTCGTGCATGTCTAAGGCACTTGATGTCATGGGCCACGGCAGTGACGCGCTTCGCTCGGTGCCGACAATTGATCATGCGATGGACTTGGTAGCACTCAAGGCGATGGTGGAAGAAGACCGCGCGGCAGGCTGTGTTCCGCTTGCTGTTGTTGCAACAGCTGGATCGGTCAATCTGGGTACTTTCGACCCGATTGATGAAATTGCCGATTATTGCCGCGAGCAAGATATTTGGCTCCATATTGATGGCGCTTTTGGGTTTTGGACGCGTTTGGCGGATGAGCCTTGGCGTTTGCTTTCCAACGGTGTTGAAAAAGCAGATTCCATTGCGTGTGATTTCCATAAATGGATGTTTGTGCCTTACGATTGCGGCGCGTGCTTAATCCGCGACCATGATTTGCACCGCGCCACCTTCGCAGAACGCCCAAGCTACCTTGCGCCGCAAGACGCAGGCATTGGCGGTGGTGATCTTTGGTATTGTGATTATGGCTTGGAGCTTTCACGCGGCTTTAAAGCGCTGAAAGTTTGGGCGGCAATCAAGGGCTATGGCACGAAGACATTCGGTGATGTCATTACGGATAATTGCAAACAGGCTAAACTTATGGGCGAACTGGCAGGCCAAACAGAGGGCCTGCGTCTTGCTCATCCCGTTGTTTCAAACCTGTGTTGCATCGCTTTGGAAAAGGCAGACGCCAGCAAAGTCGCCGCTCAATTGCAGCTCAGTGGCGATGTGATTTTCTCGACTACTACGGTCGAAGGTGAAAACTGTCTGCGGGCAGCCATCGTCAATCACCGCACGAGTGAGCAAGATATTATTGATGTGATTAAGGCTGTACGCGATGCGGCATGCAGCTAGGCGTTACCGTTAAAGCTCGGCGGCAACACGCGGTCTGGTGGTCTGTGGCCATCGGCGTAAGTTTGAATGCTGATGATTACTTTCTCACCCATCTCAATCCGGCTTTCGATGGTCGCCGACCCCATGTGAGGCACGAGGACTGCGCGGCCTTCTTGCGCGAGCTTAATGAGGCGTGGATCAACGTCCGTCGCATTTTCAATGACATCAAGGGCAGCGCCCGCAATTTTACGCTTTAGTAAGCTATCAATCAGCGCTTCTTGGTCAATCACCTCACCACGCGCGGTGTTGACGATATAAGCTTCCGGTTTGATATACGCTAAGCGCTCTTTTGAGAGCAGGTGATAGGTTTCCGGCGTATAAGGGCAGTTGATTGAAATGATGTCCATTTCGGCCAACATATCGTCGAGATTTTCGTAATAGGTCGCGCCCAATTGCTCCTCAACCTGTTTGGCGACAGGGCGGCGACCATGATAATGGATCGACAGGCCAAAGGCGCGGGCGCGTTCTGCTACACCTTGCCCGATACGTCCAAGACCAATAATGCCAAGCTTCTTGCCCTTTAGACGACGTCCTAGCATCCAAGTGGGTGACCAGCCGGGCCAGCTCTCGCCAGATTGCATCAAAGCGGCCCCTTCCGCGATGCGTCGCGGCACGGCCAAAATCAGAGCCATGGCCATATCAGCCGTATCGTCGGTTGAAACGCCGGGGGTTGATGTAACGATGATGCCTTTTTCATAGGCTGCAGCAACATCAATATGATCAGTACCCGTGCCAAAGCTCGCAATCATCTTAAGTTGTGTGCCAGCATGAGAAATTAATTCTGCATCAATTTTATCGGAAACGGTGGGAACGAGAACCTCTGCTGTTTGAACAGCTTTGATCATTTCTTCTTGGCTAAGCGGTTGTTCTGTATCGTTAAATTGCGGGTCAAACAGCTCCTGCATTCGAGACTCAACCTCGAGTGGAAGCTTCCGCGTTACAATGATGATTTTCTTCTTTTTCGTCATTTAATAACCGGTTAACCTTTCTCATTGAGGTGACATTAACCTCAGTCTGGCAGCTTTACCAAGCGCTATCCCACTCCTGGGAAAGTTGTTCGGTGAAATTCAAGTTAGTGGTTTGTTGCTCGTGTTAATGTTTTCGTCTTTTCGGTTTCCTGTAATTGTTTCCTCAATTTTATGTGCTTTGTCCATATTAATTATGCCAATAGCAAACGCACAAGATGCAAGTGGCATCGATAGGCTGATTGCTGGTGCCATTCAGGGCAAAGAAACGGGCTTGCCGCTCCCACGTTTTGTGAGTTTGAAAGCAAAACGGACGAATATGCGTGTTGGTCCAAGTTTCGATCACCGCATCTCATGGGTGTTTGTTAAACCGGGTGTTCCAGTTGAGGTCATCCAAGAATTTGAAGTTTGGCGTTTGATTCGCGACGCTGAAAATCAAGAAGGCTGGGTTCATAAAGCGCTATTGTCATCTAATCGCGTTGCAATCGTTGCTCCTTGGTCTAAGGGCGAATCTTATGTGAATGTCCATAAAAATCCACTTCGCAATGCAGCTAAGACTGCCAAGCTACAATCTGGCGTATATGCTGAAATTGTAAGCTGTGAAGGTAGTTGGTGCGAGCTTGAAGGCCGCAACTATGCAGGCTGGGTACCAGCAGCAGAGCTTTACGGTGTTTATCCCGGTGAAAAAGTAAAATAATCGCACGATTAATCAGTCATGCGATTCGCTAGAAGCTAATCTCAAATCTTCAAATTGTAAGCTAACTAGCCTTAAGCAGTTTTCTTGCGAAGACGTACAACGACGTCCACGCGGACAACTTCCATATCATCTGGGACATTTGGAATGTCTTCAGATGATAATTGAATGCCATCCACATCAAAAACTTCGTTCGTATCTTCAACGAAGAAATGCTGGTGCTCGTGGGTGTTGGTATCAAAATATGTCTTCGCACCATCAACGCTCACTTCGCGCAAAAGGCCCGCTTTCGTGAATTGGTGCAAGGTGTTGTACACAGTTGCGAGTGACACAGGCATATCGCTACGCTCGATCACACTATAAAGATCTTCAGCCGAAATATGCTTGTGACCGTCCTTAAAAAGGATGTCGGCAATAGCAATGCGTTGGCGTGTAGGCTTAAGGCCTGCCTCGCGCAATTGTTCAACTGTTGACGTCTGCATCATCATAAAATGACCATTTCCACTATTATTCTTCAATTTTGACCCACATTACCCCTAAGGACAACGTCAAAACCATGGATAACTTTTGCTATCGAAAACCTTATAACACCACAAATTGTACATTGCAAAAGCTGTTGTTGTCGTTTGGTGAACGAAATCAGATTGGCATTGGCAGAAAAACTCGTTAAGTACACGCTTAACGGCGATTGTGAGTGCGGCACTGCGCACCACCGCGCATATGAGAATTTTTAGGAGTAGACATGGATCCCCGTCAATCGAGTTTTACTTATGAAGAGCTTTTGGCCTGTGGCCGTTCGGAATTGTTCGGGCAGGGCAACGCGCAACTACCTGCGCCGCCAATGCTGATGTTTAACCGCATCACAGAGGTAAGCGAAACGGGTGGCGCCTATGACAAAGGGTTCATTCGCGCGGAATTAGATGTAGATCCAGAAGCTTGGTTCTTCCCTTGCCACTTCATCGGCAACGAAATTATGCCTGGTTGTTTGGGGCTAGATGCTCTTTGGCAGCTCACAGGTTTCTATCTTGGATGGCTCGGCGAACCTGGATATGGTATGGCGCTCTCCACAGGCGAAGTGAAATTTAAAGGCATGGTCACGCCAAAAACCAAACAAGTTGAATATGGCGTCGACTTTAAACGTGTTATGAGAGGTCGTCTCGTGCTGGGCATCGCTGATGGTTGGCTAAAAGCAGACGGCGAACAAATTTATACGGCCAAAGATTTGAAGGTTGGCCTATCAAAAGAAAAAGCGGCTTAAAAGCCCGCTGCATCACTCGATCCTGATCTTGGTGAATTGAAGGAAAAGTAAAAAATGAAGCGTGTTGTTGTGACCGGCATGGGGATTGTATCCTCAATTGGTAATAATCTACCGGAGGTTCTCGATAGCCTCATTCATACAAAATCTGGTCTAAGCCATGCGCCAGACTTTGCGGAAAATGGTTTCCGTTGCCAGGTTATGGGTGCACCGACACTAGACCCGTTCGAAGTCGTCGACCGCCGCGTTACTCGTTTCATGGGCAAAGGTTCTGCTTGGAACTATGTTGCAATGGAAGAAGCCATTAAAGATGCTGGCTTAGAAGAGGGCGACGTTTCGCAAAACCCACGCACAGGTATTGTGATGGGTTCTGGTGGTCCATCAACCCGCGTGGTTGTGGAAGCGGCTGCGGTAACTCAGAAAAATGGTTCTCCAAAGCGCATCGGCCCGTTTGCTGTGCCAAAGGCTATGTCTTCTACGGCCTCTGCAACCCTTGCAACGCCTTTTAAAATTCATGGTATCAACTACACAATTTCGTCTGCTTGTGCGACGTCAAACCACTGTATTGGTAATGCTTACGAGCTGATCCAAATGGGTAAGCAAGATATTGTTTTTGCAGGCGGTAGTGAAGATCTCGATTGGACAATGTCGAACTTGTTTGATGCGATGGGTGCAATGACATCCAAGCACAATGAAACACCTGAGTCCGCTTCTCGCGCCTATGATGCATCCCGCGATGGTTTCGTTATTGCAGGTGGTGCGGGCGTTTTGGTTCTTGAAGAATTAGAACACGCAAAAGCACGCGGTGCGAAAATTTACGGCGAAATCGTTGGCTACGGCGCAACATCCGATGGTCACGATATGGTGGCTCCATCTGGTGAAGGCGCGATCCGTTGCATGAAGATGGCGCTTGAAACTGTGAATGAAGATGTCACTTACATCAACACACACGGCACCTCGACACCTGTTGGCGATAAGCAAGAAATTGGCGCGATCAAAGAAGTGTTTGGCGACAAAATCCCGCATATCTCAGCGACAAAATCTCTGACAGGCCACTCGCTTGGTGCAACAGGGGTTCAAGAAGCGATCTACTCATTGTTGATGATGGAAAACTCCTTCATTTGCGAAAGTGCGCACATTACTGAGTTGGACCCTGAATTTGAGGGTGTTCCAATTGCCCGCGCCCGCATTGATAATGTTGACGTGAACGTTGCGCTTTCAAACTCGTTTGGCTTTGGCGGAACGAACGCGACGCTCGTCTTCCAAAAACTCTCATCTTAAGGCTGGAGGCTTCATGTCTGGTTTAATGGCAGGAAAACGCGGCCTCGTTATGGGGGTAGCTAACGATCACTCGATTGCTTGGGGCATTGCCAAAGCATTGGCAGACCAAGGCGCAGAATTGGCTTTCACCTATCAAGGCGAAGCTTTTGGTAAGCGCGTGAAGCCGCTTGCTGACAGTGTTGGCTCTGATATTTTGGTGCCATGCGATGTGGAAGACATTGAAACAGTTGATGCGGTCTTTGATACGTTGAAAGAAAAATGGGGCAAGATTGATTTTCTCGTTCATGCCATCGCATTTTCTGACAAAAATGAGCTCAAAGGCAAATACGCAGACACAAGCCGTGAGAACTTCTCCCGCACAATGGTGATCTCCTGCTTCTCTTTCACTGAGATTGCAAAGCGTGCTGCAGAAATGATGCCAGACGGTGGTTCCATGATCACATTGACCTATGGCGGGTCAACACGCGTGATGCCGAACTACAATGTTATGGGTGTCGCAAAAGCAGCGCTTGAATCGTCCGTGCGCTATCTCGCATCAGATTATGGCCGCGACAACATTCGCGTTAATGCCGTTTCGGCGGGTCCGGTTAGAACGCTTGCAGGTGCCGGTGTGGCAGATGCGAGACAGATGTTTAATTACCAAAAAGAGAATTCGCCTCTCGGCAGAACAGTGGACATCTCTGAGGTTGGTGGCACGGGATTGTACCTGCTGTCTGATCTGTCTTCTGGCGTTACCGGTGAAATTCACTTTGTGGATTCGGGTTATAGCACCATCTCAATGCCGCGATTGGGCTGAACTTTAAAGTCTGTCTTAGAGCCTGCCAGAACGGATTGTAAAAATCCGCCAGCGAAGCTGTATTGAATTTTACCTTTGACAGTTTTGATTTCGTTCTTAAAGTTCTAGGCGAAACGGAGACGGTTATGTCATCAAAGCTTACGCCACATATTCAATATGCACTGTTGCCAATCATCATGGTATTTTGTGTTTTTGCAGCCGCTGCAGGCGGTGCATGGATGCTGTTGGTTTTGGCTCTGCCAACAATCATGGCAACCTTCGTCGATGAATTGGCCGGTGAGCAAGAGAAAGACCATCCTTATCTTACTGCTTTGTTGAATTTCTATCTGCTCTCCTGCTTGCCGCTGATTGCACTCTTGTCCATTGTCTTCGGTTATTATGCAGGTGTTGGCGCGTTGAGCGGTTCGATCGAAGCTGCTTTTGCGACAATCGGCATCGATATTGCTGCTAACAAAGCGGCCACAAACACTTTTCATTTTACAATCGGCGTGTTGGGCGCTGGCATGTTGATGGGCGCGGGGGCGACCAATGTTGCGCATGAATTGACTCACCGTGTTAATGCACGCGATTTCATTGTGGGCCGCTGGTTGCTTGCCTTCACGCTTGATACCACCTTCGCGATTGAGCACGTGCATGGCCATCACCGCAATGTCGGCACCAAGCAAGACCCGGCAACAGCTCGGCGTGGCGAATATGTGTTGGGCTTCGTTTTTCGCTCAACTATTGGTGCGTTTTTAGGGGCTTTCGATATCGAAGAAGAGCGGGCCAAAAGACGTGGTTACAAGGCTATGTCATGGAAAAATAGAGCAATCCGTGGCCAATTCATGACCCTCGCTTTGATAGTCGCTCACTACCTTATCGCGGGTTGGATGGGTGTTTTGTTCTTTGTTGTCATCGGCTTGATTGGAAAGTTATTTTTAGAACTCGTCAATTACGTCGAGCATTACGGCCTGATCAGAATGCACGGCACAAGGATAGAGCCTCGCCATTCATGGAACTGCAATCGGTTCGTTTCCAATTTGATGCTGTTTAATTTGCCCCGTCATTCACATCATCATCAATTTGCGAATAAACCGTTTTGGCAATTGGAGAATTTGGAGGGTACGCCGACCATGCCTCATGGCTATCTCACCATGTTGATCATCGCGTTAATCCCACCAATTTGGCACGCTAAGGTGGAGCCGATGTTGCATTATTGGGAGCAAGAACTTGCATCCGATGAAGAACGCGAAATCATGCAAGCAGAAAGATTAGAGCTTGGTTGGGTTGCTTAAAAATAAGTGCGTCTTGTTGCGCTGGTCATTTGTCTTACTCGTTACCGTTTCGCTCGCAGCCTGTTCAAACAATGGCGAGCTACAAACCAAAGATATTCTCGAGCAAAGCTTGAAGATTGAACGAACTTTCTCATGGACAGGCATCGGCTTTTCGGGCGAAGTCACGCTACGGCCTGATGCAACAGCTTCTTTGCGTGTGACCGGTAAAGGGGCAGATGACGGGCGTTGGCAAGTGCAAGGCGACAGCATTTGCACCACTTGGAAAAAAGCGGCTCAAGGCAAAACAAAATGCGCGAAAATCTACCGTCAATTTGATGGCAGTTACAAAATCGTTTCTAAATCAACAGGCGTTACGGTTGGTTTGATGAACTTGAAGACCGATAAAAAGCAATAAGTTTGATTGCTATTTGTCCTTAAGAATGAAGGGCTTGAAGTTCTGCTTCTTCTGGTCTTGTACCATGCAAATATAAAACGCAGGTAGTTCGCAGCATGGATGCGAAATTTGGAATTTTTCCTTGCTTTTCAATGGCTTCGTCGTAAAGCGTCGACATGAATTTCGATGTTGTTAGCCCTTGCGACAAGGCGATTTCATCAAGCAAATCCCAAAAGGCACTTTCAAGCTGTATCGATGTTGAATGTCCCCCAATGCGCACAGATCGATTGATTGCTTTGTATCCGTCGGGGTCTTGGCCTGAAAATACGTTACACATATTCGTCTTCCTCCCTACCTCGTGCAGTTTGATGGTTGCCCTCCCAAGCAGACCACTCATTGCCAAGTCAGTGTCGGGGAAAAACGTAATATTTGCAAGTAATTAAGGCTGAGACAAAACGCGCCAACAAACAGCTTGGATAAATAAGTGTGGTAGTCCGCTGCCACCACGTCCCGCTTACACAGGTCATAATCGATCCTATATTTTTGTGTTTGATTGTTTGGGAGGACGATTTGGCAAAGGCAATCCATTCGATGATCCGTGTTCTGGATGAAGCGCGATCAGTTGAATTTTATGACAAAGCATTTGATCTAAAGTCTTGCGGGCGCTTTGATTTTGAGAATTTTACGCTGAATTATTTGCGCAATGACGAGGTTGATTTTGAGCTGGAGCTCACCGTCAACAAAAGCCAGACCGAGCCATATAACCTTGGTGACGGCTACGGCCACATCGCCTTTTGCGTTGATGATTTAGACGCTGAACATGCGCGGTTTTCGGAACTTGGATTAGAACCACGCAAAATTGTTGAATTTGAACGCGACGGCGTTTTGTTCGGACGGTTCTTTTTTGTGGCCGATCCTGATGGTTATCAAATCGAGATTTTACAGCGGCACGGAAGATTTCAATAAAGCGCACTTGAGGAGGTGCTCTTTTTCATTTTGAGGAGGAGGTGAATATGACAACGATTTATAAAAACCAACGAGGAGAATCTGGGGAGGGCTTATCGCGGCGCGATGTTCTCACCCGTGGTTCGACGCTTGGTATTGGTGCCGCTCTTATTGTAAGTGGCGGAGCTGTGTTGAGCGCTGATCGTGCTTGGGGACTTGAGACAAAAGCCTTGAAGCCTGAGACGATGGCAACTCTCATTGAGATGGCACGTGATGTTTACCCGCATGATCGCCTTCAAGACAAATATTACGCGATTGCCGTTAAAGGCCATGACGAAAAGGCGGCAACGGATGCAGCCCATAAAGACATGATCGAAGCAGGTATTGCTGATCTCGATAAACGAGCTGGCGGTTCTTATCGCGGCCTTGGTTGGGAAGCTGACCGTGTCGCCATTCTTCGTGAAATTGAAGAGAGCGGTTTCTTTCAAGCGGTAAGAGGCGGCCTTGTGGTGGCGCTTTATAACCAGAAAGAGATTTGGCCCCTGTTTGGATATGAAGGCGAGAGCTATTCCAAGGGTGGTTATTTAGGACGCGGTTTTGACGACATTGAGTGGCTATAGAGGAGGCGAACATGGCAGCACCATATGATTTAAACGATGACAACGTTGTCGTCATTATCGGCTCTGGCGCGGGTGGCGGAACACTCGGCAATGAGCTGGCACAAAAGGGTATCGACACAGTAATCCTAGAAGCAGGTAGTCGGCACGAATATGATGAATTCATCAACGACGAGTGGGATAGTTTCGGTCAACTTGCTTGGCTCGATGCACGCACCACATCTGGTTCTTGGCGGGTTGCAAAAGACTTTGCGGGCTTGCCTGCATGGATCGTGAAATCGGTCGGTGGATCAACCACGCACTGGGCTGGCGCATCTTTGCGTATTCAAGAACATGAGTTCAAAGCACTCACGACTTACGGCGCAGTTGAAGGGGCAAGCCTGCTTGATTGGCCAATTGGTCTAAAAGATCTTGAGCCATATTACGCCAAAGCCGAAGACAAAATGGGCGTGACGCGCACCAACGGCATTCCGGGATTGCCGGGTAATAACAACTTCAAAATCATGAAGGCGGGTGCCGATAAGCTTGGCTATAAGGAATGTCACACAGGTCGTATGGCGATTAACAGCCAAGACCGTGATGACCGCACAGCCTGCCAACAAACAGGTTTCTGTTTTCAAGGCTGTAAGTGGGGCGCTAAATGGTCGACGCTTTATGTGGAAATTCCAAAAGGTGAAGCAACAGGCAAACTGGAAGTACGCGCCAATGCGCATGTTCTCAAAATTGAACATGATGACAGTGGCAAGGTAACAGGCGTTCTATATGCAGATAAAGACGGCAATCAACATCGTCAAAAAGCGCGTGTTGTAGCCGTTGCAGGTAACTCAATTGAAAGCCCGCGCATTCTGCTCAACTCAGCCTCTAGCAAGTACCCTGATGGATTGGCGAACTCGTCTGGTCAAGTGGGCAAAAACTATATGCGCCACATGACAGGTTCAGTTTATGGCCTATTTGATAAGCCGGTGAACTTCTATCGCGGTACCACAATGGCTGGCATCATCACCGATGAAGCTGGTCATGACCCATCACGCGGCTTCGTTGGTGGTTATGAGATGGAAACATTGGCGCTTGGTTTGCCATTTATGGCGGCCTTCCTTGACCCAGGTGGTTGGGGCAGAGAGTTCACAACAGCTCTCGATGCCTATGACCATATGGCGGGCATGTGGCTTGTGGGCGAAGATATGCCTCAAGAAAGCAATGCCATCTCGCTTAATGGAGACGTGAAAGACGCGCACGGTCTTCCCGTTGCCAATGTGCATTTTGATGATCACCCAAATGACATTGCCATGCGCGACCATGCTTATCAGCAAGGGGCCGCGGTTTATGATGCTGTTGGGGCAACACGTACCTTCCCAACGCCACCTTATCCTTCAACGCACAATCTCGGTACAAACCGAATGAGTGCGAAGGCGTCAGACGGTGTGGTGAATGGATGGGGCCAGACGCACGACATCAAGAACTTGTTTGTGTCTGATGGTAGCCAGTTCACCACAGGTGCCGCTGAAAACCCGACACTCACGATTGTAGCGCTCGCCATTAGACAGGCAGACTACATCGCAAAAGAAATGGGTTCAGGCACTCTTTAAGAAAACGTCGAATGACATCCAATACAGGGCCCCGCATTCGTGCGGGGCTTTTTGCGACAAAAGGTAATTGTGAATTTATTACGTCACTATTCTTCATAGGAACCTTGACTCATCATACCCTAATCATTTTATTACGCTCCATCAGCAGGCACCTCCCAAATAGCCTGACATCCAAGAATGGAAAATCCTATGAACAAGCCTTTTAGTGCTGTCGATCCCGACGGACTTCTTGAGTATTCCGTCGTCTTTACTGACCGATCCCTCAACCATATGTCGCAGGCGTTCCAAGGTGTTATGCGCGACATTTATGCGATTTTAAACGAAGCCTATAATGCAGATGCAGCCGTCGTCGTCCCAGGGGGGGGTAGCTTTGCAATGGAGGCTGTGGCTCGCCAATTTGCGACCGACAAAAAAGTTATGGTGATACGTAATGGTTGGTTTTCTTTTCGTTGGACGCAAATTTTTGAAGCAGGTGATATCCCAGCTTCTGCTGAAGTTCTAAAGGCTCAGCGTTTGGCCGATGAACACCAATCGCCTTTCGCTCCAATGGAAATTGACGAGGTAGTTGCCCGCATCAAGGCAGAAAAGCCAGCGGTTGTTTTTGCGCCGCATGTTGAGACATCATCCGGTGTCATCCTTTCAGATGATTATATGAAACAATTATCAGACGCAGCTCACGAAGTTGGTGCACTGTTTGTCCTTGATTGTATCGCATCAGGCGCCATCTGGGTTGATATGAAAGAGATCGGCGTGGATGTGTTGATTAGCGCACCACAAAAGGGCTGGAGCTCTTCACCATCTGCTGGTCTTGTGATGATGAATGAGCGGGCGCTTGAGATTTTGCCAAACACAAAAAGCACAAGCTTTGCTGTTGATCTCGCGAAATGGCACCAGATCATGCAAGCCTATATCAATGGCGGCCATGCTTATCACAGCACTATGCCAACGGATGCACTACGCGGCTTTCGTGACACGATGGTTGAAACCCGTGACATTGGTTTTGACGTTCTTAAAGAACGCCAATTCGAGTTGGGCCGTCGTGTGCGGGCACTGCTTGCGGACAACGGTTTTAAAAGCGTTGCGGCTTCTGGTTTTGAGGCACCCGGTGTGGTGGTGAGTTATACAGAAGATGACGGCATCCAAAACGGTAGTAAATTTGCAGCCAACGGCATGCAGACGGCTGCTGGCGTGCCTTTGCAGTGTGATGAACCTGATGATTTTAAAACGTTCCGCCTCGGGTTGTTTGGCCTTGATAAGCTTGCTGATGTCGATCGCACCGTGAATCGTTTGCGTGATGTGTTGGGCCTTGTTGTTTAACCGATTGAAAATTGGGTCATTCAGGATTAAACCAGCCCCATGACCCAATTTATCGTTGCCGCCCTTTATAAATTCACGTCGCTCCCCGACTTTGAAATCCATCAACAGCCGTTGCAAGCTGTGTGTGATGCGTATGATGTAATGGGCACTGTGCTCTTGGCATCAGAAGGCATTAACGGCACGATCTCAGGTTCACGCGAGGGGCTTGATGCGGTGCTTGGGCATATCAAAACCAAGATACCCGGTTGCGCTGATCTCGATCACAAAGAGAGCTGGGCAGATGACAAACCGTTTTACCGCATGAAGGTGCGATTGAAGCGGGAAATTGTCACCATGGGTGTTGAGGGTGTCGATCCCAATCAAGCGGTCGGCCAATATGTCGACCCGCAAGATTGGAACGATGTTATTTCAGATCCTGATGTGATCGTCATCGATACGCGCAACGATTATGAGGTTTCAATCGGAACCTTCAAAGGGGCTGTTGACCCTGAGACGACATCGTTTCGTGAGTTCCCAACGTGGGTGCGCGAAAATCCTGAGCTTGCGAAAACCAAAAAAGTCGCCATGTTTTGCACCGGCGGCATTCGCTGCGAAAAAGCATCCTCTTTCATGCTCAATGAAGGCTTTGACACAGTCTACCATCTCAAGGGTGGTATTTTGAAATATCTGGAGCATGTGCCGGAAGAAAAGAGCCTTTGGGAAGGCGAGTGCTTTGTCTTTGACCAGCGGGTATCAGTGCGCCACGGCTTGGAAGTGGGTGACTATGATATGTGTCATGCCTGCCGTCATCCCATTGATGAAGAGGCGAAAGCATCTGAATTTTATATTGCGGGTGTCGCTTGCCCGCGTTGTCATGATGAACAAAGCGATGAACAAAAACGACGCTTTGCAGATCGCCAAAAACAAATTGAACTTGCTCAATTGCGCGGTGAAGAGCATCTTGGACAAAAGAAAACTGGTCGCTAGGTCCTGACTCTCATGCTTGATGCCACAGACAAACCCGTCCTCTACACCTTCCGCCGCTGCCCTTATGCGATGCGCGCGCGGATGGGGATTTATGCGTCTGGCATCAAGATGGAATGGCGCGAACTCGTGCTGCGCGATAAGCCAGAGCATATGGTGGAAATTTCACCAAAGGCCACCGTCCCCGTCGTGCAAACTCCTGATGGCAAGGTGATCGATGAGAGCTTCGATGTGATGCTGTGGGCACTTCAACAAAATGACCCACATGCATGGTTGCCGCTAAGTGCTGAAATGACCCAGCGTTCTAATGAGCTGATCGAAGAGTGCGACACAACTTTTAAGCATCATCTTGATCGCTATAAATACCCTAACCGCTATGAGGGTGTTGATGCGATAGAAAGTCGGGATGCTGCTGTCGAGATTTTAACAAAATGGAACGGCTATTTGGCCCACCATGCAAACCTCCTAGCAGAACAAGCCAGCCTTGCTGACTATGCAATATTTCCCTTCGTCCGCCAATTTGCCAATGTGAAACGTGATTGGTTTGACGGTCTCGAATTGCCACATTTGCAAGCGTGGTTAGAGCGGCATTTAACGTCCAAAATATTTGCCGACATTATGATCAAGCAAAACCCTTGGAAGCCAGAAGATGAGCTTTTGATTTTTCCGCAAGAAGCAAAAATGGAAAAAGCGGCTGGTTAAGGGTTCTATTTCGATGTCTTGAGAAAGTGGAACATATGAAAGCCCATATCGTACTCGCGCATCCAGAGGTGAAATCATTCAATGGCCTCTTGGCAAATTTGACTGTTCGAAGTCTTGAGCAACAAGGCTATAGCGTCACCCAATCAGATCTGTACCAGATCGGCTTTGACCCGTGTGAAAAAGCAGAGCATTTCACCAATCGGTCGAATGATGAGGTATTTCACGCCCAAACAGAACAGCGATATAATGCGGGTGAGGGTACATTGCCTGCCGATGTTCAGGCGGAAATTGATAATATTCTGGCCTGCGACCTACTGGTCGTTCATTTCCCGCTTTGGTGGTTTGGTCCTCCCGCCATTTTAAAAGGCTGGATGGACCGCGTTTTTGCTTATGGCAAAATGTACAAGAGCTTAGAGCGTTATGATCGCGGCATCTGTGCGGGTAAGAAAATGATTGCCTGTGTCACCACTGGTGCGAGTGAGGCGTCATGTTCTCACAACGGGCGAGAAGGCGACACCATGATGCATCTATGGCCCGTTCTGTTTCCGTTTCGCTATCTTGGCTTTCAAGTATACCAGCCTGAAGTGTTTTACGGGGTTGGCGGTGTATCTTTCATCGAAGGGCACGATGGGGCCAACTCCTTTATTGATTCTTATGAAAAGCGTTGGAGTGGGACGATTTCTTCGTTGGGTGACCGTTCCTTTGTTCCTTACAATTCTGACACCGACTTTGATGAGACAAATAGGCTGCTAAAAGACGCGCCTGATTACTCTCCATTTGTCCGGCAGACAAAATAAAAACGGCGCCCTAAGGCGCCGCTTTGTTATTTTGTGGTTTGCTCGATTACCACTGGATCTGTTCGATCTGGTAGAAGTCGATAGATGAGCCATCGTCGAAGTTGATGGTACCAGCACTATCATCTGACAATGTAAGCGCACCAGCATCTTGGCCTGTGATCTCACCTTGATCGAGAGTGAGCGTCCATGAGTTGCCGAAGCTTGAGTCTGGTACATTTTCCAGCTCAATTGCATCGGTCCAACCGCCACCTTCGCCACCGTGAACAGTGTCGTTGCCATCACCAGCTTCAAAGGTGAACAGGTCATTGCCTGCGTCGCCATGAAGCGTGTCGTTACCAAGTCCGCCATCGATAATATCATCGCCGTTGCCGCCGAAGATTGTATCGTTGCCACCACGGCCTTCGAAGTGCTCGTTGCCTGAATTGTTGAAGTTCAAGAAATTGCCACCTTGGTCACCTTGGATGGTGTTGTCGGTTTGAATTTCAAGATCTGCAATTGTTGGCTCGATAGATGGTGCGTCGTAATCAACAACAGTTTCTGTGTCGAGTGCTACATCGTCGAACTGGAAGACTTCCACACCATGCGTTGTGTCCGTACCTTCGTTGTTGTTGTCACGGTTGTCTGTGACAGAGAAAGTACCATCTTCGTTTTCAGCGACAGTGTAATCCTCACGGTTGCCATCGAACAATGCACGGTCTACGCCTTCGCCACCAACCAATTGGTCGTCGCCAAAGCCGCCTTCTAGCGTATCGTTGCCTTCGCCGCCGTGCAGTTCGTCATTACCTTCACCACCGCGAACGTCATCGTTGCCAGCTCCAGCAAACAACAGATCGTCGCCGCCATTGCCGTGGATAGTGTCATCGCCAGCACCTGAATGCTCGCCACCAACTGTCCGTGATCCATCAAGGTTAGTCTCTTGATTTTCAGTCGAGAAGTTACGCTGGTTGCTTCCATTGTCGAGGTCGAAGACACGGCCACCGTCGGCTTGATCAAACTGACCAAGATCAATCGATGGTGCTTCAACTGTCGCAGCAGTCGCTTCCTCGATGTCATTGACGTCGATAGTCAATGTTTCGCTGAGTACTTCCTGCACAACATCTTGGGCTTCAACTTTAATGTTGTCGACGCTGTAAGATTCACCTCTGAATGATACATCGGTTTCAATTTCGATGGTGAGCTCTGACCCTTCAGGAATATTATCGAAGGTGAAAGATGGACCATTATCAATTGTGCCGTTGTCATTGACAAGTTCGATACGCTCGCCATCGACGTTGGCATAAACCGTGATGTTGTCAGCATTTCGGCCGCTTTCATCAAGACCACCTTGGCCAGACAGTTCGAACGAGATCGACACACCTTCAGCATTTGAAATATCAATCGTTTCGGTTTTGAACTCCGATGTACGATCATTTCCAACACGGCTAAAGTCTTGAGTGCCACTATTGTTTTCGCTGAAATCTTCAGTGAACAAAGTGCTAGGGCCCGCGCTTTCAACAGCAGAGACTGTCACATCAACGGTTGGTTCTGTTTCAAAATCAAATGATACATCACTCTTGACTTGTAGTTGACCGTCAACCACCTCAAAGCGCTCATCTGAAACTTGGAACGTTACACCCGCATCGCCAATATCAGTGCTCAACTGACCAACCACAGCGCCTTCAGCATTTTCATCAACATCGTTAGATGAAAGCGTGATCGTTGTTGCTACTTCAGTGATGTCATTGACGTCGATTGTAACTTCTTCCACATGAGTGGCGCCATCTTGGTCAGCAACTTGAACGTTGAGTGATAGGCTTTCAGTTGCTTCAAAGTTGATATCTGCACCATCTTTGACAACGATCTTGTCGCCAACGATTTCGAAGTTATCGTCTTCAACTGGATTGCCTTCGCCATCCACCAAAGTGAAGGTGAGGGTGTCACCAGCATCTGGATCGATACCTGCAAGATCAGCAACTTCAGTGCCAGCCACTGCATTCTCGTCAACCTGAATACCCTCACTGCTTTCAACAAGCGTATTGTTGCTTACCAATGAGATGTTGTCGAGGAAGCCACCAACAGAGTCAGTATCATCAGCAGGCTCACGGAACTCAAGCGTATCAAGTCCACCAGTGCCTTCAACTTCGAAGCTAAAGTTCTGCCACTCTGTTGAATTAGCATCGATTGTGTCGACCAATTCACCGTTCCAATAAACTTCAACTTCGTTGCTATAGTCTGTGCTGCGTGATGCACTGTCGAATGTCAGAGTATATGTTTCTCCGTCAACCGTTTGAACATCTTGTGATATGCTGTTTTGCTCACCAGCGCGGCCATCAAGCTCCAAGAACTGCTCGCCTTCACTGCCTTCGCGGCCTTGCAAGCTATCCCAGATTTCGGCTTTGTCAGAGGCCTGCCAACCTTCAATGTCGTTGAATTGAGCAAAGCCACCATCACGAACATCGTCAGCTTCGAAGCTGCCGTTGACTAGAAGGTTTTCGCCTTGGCCGGTCTGGCTCTCTTGTACAGTGCCGGTTACAACTAGATCGACTGGCGCTTGGTTTTCAACAACATCTGAGACATTGATCGAAACAGTCTCAGTGATAACGTTGCCGCCTTCGTCTGTAACCGTCAAAGTCAAATCATGTGATGTCGCCGTTTCGAAGTCGAGGTTTGCACCTTCTGCGACAACCAATTGACCATCAACCACCTCGAACTGATCAGCGCCTTCGCCTGACAATTCAATTGTATGGCTGTCACCTGCATCTACATCCACGATGTTGATTGTTGCAACAACAGTACCGGCAGCTGAGTTTTCAGCAATTGTGTCGTTAGACCAGTTGATGTCCACAGGAGCGTCGTTGTCACCAGTAACATTTGCAGTCAAGGTTGCTGTAGCGGATTCGCCAGCAGCATCAGTCACTGTGTATGTCAATGATTGGCCAGCAATTTCACCGCCATCAAGCGCTGCGAATGCATCAGCTTCTTCATTGATTTGGAAAGTAAATGAACCATCTGCTTCCAATGTGAAGGTACCAAATTCGCCCTCGATTTCAGAACCAACCTCAACAGATTGGCCATCAAATTCGATTGCTGTAACCGTCAGAGCATCGCCATCAGCATCTGTATCGTTTGCCAATACGTTGCCGCTTGTAAAGCCTGCTGTTTCTGACTGACCTGCAATGCCAAAGACATCACCAGCCAAAGCGTCGCTCAGGTCTTGTACTTCAACAGTTTCACCTGTTTCAATATCAACTCCGTAAACGCGGTTTTCTGTATCAATTGCAATCAGTTCGCCATCACCATTTGACGCGATACCAAAGATGTTCTCGCCGTTAGTGAAATCGCTCGCAACGACCTCAGTTGGGATTGAACCACCTTCTGCACCGTCCAGGTCAATGCGGATAATTTCTTGATCGAGAGTTGCAAGATATAACTCACCATCAACAATTGCTAAGTCACCACCCGATTGAGCTCCTACATCGCCGACCACAGTCGATTCACCGGTTTCCAGGTCAACACTGAACAGTTCAGTGCTGTTGAAGGCACTTGCATAAACCTCACCGTCTGGTGCAACCACGAGAGCGTTTGTACCAAATGGAAGATCTGACGGGATTGATTGAATGATATCACCATTAGATGGGTCAAGCTCTACCAAGTCACCCGCTGGGAAGACGAGGGCGAAGACTTCACCATCACTGTTGACTGCCACATCGCTATATACTTGGCCATTTGTGTCGCCCAATACTTCAGATGTACCAGTTTCCGGGTCGAATGTACCAAATTGCGATGAGTTCACGAAGAAGAAGCCATTGTCAGGCGTATCCACGCTTACCGTATCGTTTTGGGCAATCGGAACAACGTTCTCATCAACGTCACCTACGTTCACAACCAGCGATGTATCTACTGACAAGCCGCCAGCATCTGTCGCCGTGATCGTAAGGTCATATGAAGAAGTATCTTCAAAGTCGATGTCTGCACCCTCAGCCACAACCACTTGACCATCCACGATTGCGAAGTTTTCTGAGCCTTCGCCAGAAAGTTCGAATGTGTGTGTGTCGTTTGCGTCTGTATCGCCCACTGATAGGTTAGCAACCACAGTGCCTGCTTCAACATTCTCAGCAACATCGCCGCCAGTTGCTACAAGATCGATTGGTGTCTCGTTGACGTTTGTGACGTCGATTGCAAGTTCGCCAGATGTTGTGCCGCCGTTTCCGTCGGTAACCTCAACGTTTAAGGTAAACTCTGTTACTTCTTCAAAGTTGATGTCAGCACCTTCAGCCACAACCACTTCACCGTTCTCATTGACAGTGAAGTTCTCAGAGCCTTCGCCTGAGAGTGTGTATGTAAGGGCATCGCCGTCAACATCAGTTGCTGCAAGAGTTGCAACA
>JBDWKL010000012.1 GCA_039973685.1 Hyphomicrobiales bacterium | reverse complement strand
GCGTGTCGACCCCATCATCTTCTGCTTTTACGTCCACAGAGATACCCAAAGCCTCACTCACATCTTCCAGCGGCGCGCGGGCATCAGCGGACCAAGTGGTTTCATTTTCTTGAGTGATTTGAGCCTCTTCCTCGTCGTCATGCTCATCTTCGATATCACCGACAATTGCCTCAACCACATCTTCCATTGAGACAAGGCCGTCTGTGCCGCCATATTCATCAATCACAAGTGCCATTTGCGTGCGGGTTGTTCGCATTTTCGCAAAAATATCTGAAGCTGGCATAGAAGGCGGGACGAAGAGAATGGGCCGTAATATTTCAACTTCATTGAGAGGTTGGGTTAAATCCACATTGCTCAAATCATAATCGACCACGTCATTGCGTAGCGGCTTACCATCATCTTGTGGGTTTTGCTCAGCCTGCGCCATGATGAAGGCCATCACGTCTTTCACGTGCACCATCCCAATTGGATCATCGAGCGTCTCGCGATAAACTGGCATACGGGAATGACGACCGTCTTCAAACAAGAAGATCATTTGGCCCAGCGTAATGCTAAAATCCACCGCATCAATATCGGCTCTGGGCACCATAATGTCATCGGCGCGCACTTCACGAAGGGCCAGAATATTAGAGAGCATCGCGCGTTCTTCAGGCGAGAACGTCAAATCAGCATCGCCTTGCCCCAACACCACTTCAAGGTCTTGGCGCAAGCTCACATTTTTTCTGAATGGCAGCATGTTTTTAAGCCGCTGCAACACGGATGTCTTGGGTGGCGCATCTGGTTCAGATGCGTTGACCGACTCAGGTTCGTCGTCAAGAACGGGGTCTTGTTTGTTCATTGGGGATGTCTTCTTTGAAGACGCTTCGTCGGTCATTTTTTATTATTGCCCATCATCCGGCAGATCATAAGGGTTTGGTATTTGAAGTTGCTCCAAGATTTTTACTTCGAGTGCTTCCATTTCTTCTGCTTCTATATCAGATTCATGGTCATAGCCAACCAAATGCAGAAAACCATGAACCATTAAGTGTTGTAGATGGTGTACTAAAGGCTTTTTCTCAAGGGCAGCTTCGCGAATAATTGTTTCAGATGCAAATACCAAATCCCCAAGATATGGCCCAAACCTGCCTGCATCAGGTTGGTGCTGAGGGAAAGAGAGCACATTGGTCGGCTTATTTTGGTCGCGGTGGTCGTTATTAATGGCCTTGATGTTGGTGTCATCAGTAAAAAGCAGACTGATTTCTGAGCCATTCAATACAGTTTTTGCCATGAAGAATTGCTTCTCAGTCAGAACGGCTTGAAAAACCTCTAACGCCATGGCTTCAAGTTCAGAGAGTTTAGCCCACTCTCCCGCATCAATACGAGCGTCCAGCTCTACGCTTATTTTGTGCATGGGAGCCTCAGTCGTCATCCCGTTTTTCCATGCGCGCTTTGTGTTTGGCGTCGTCGTCATAAGCGTGGACGATGCGGCCAACCAACTCGTGGCGGACAACATCTTCAGCACCAAAGTGGATCTGCTTGATGCCTTTAACGCCTTTTAGAACGCGCAGAGATTCAACAAGGCCAGATGACACACCGCGCGGTAGGTCAATTTGGCTTGGATCACCTGTGATGAACATTTTTGAGCCTTCACCGAGGCGGGTCAAAAACATTTTCATCTGCATGGAGGTCGTATTTTGCGCTTCATCCAAAATAACCGCCGCATTGGTGAGTGTGCGGCCACGCATAAAGGCGAGCGGGGCGATTTCAATCATGCCTGTCGCAAGGGCACGTTCCACCCGTTCTGGCGGCATCATGTCGTGTAACGCGTCATAAAGTGGACGAAGGTAAGGATCGACCTTTTCTTTCATGTCGCCGGGCAAAAAGCCAAGACGTTCGCCTGCTTCAACAGCGGGGCGGGTCAAAATAATGCGGTCAACTTCGCCACGTTCCAGCAGACTGGCTGAATAGGCACAAGCAAGATAGGTTTTACCCGTACCTGCAGGGCCAGCACCGAAAACAAGTTCTTTCTTGTTCATGGCGCGAATATATTCATCCTGCGTTTTGGTGCGGGCAATAATGGTTTTCTTGCGCGTTGAGATTTGCGCGAACTTGATTTTCGACTTTTTTTCTAATGTCGGCAGGGTGAGCTGACTTTTTTCCGCATCGATCATGCGCAAGGTGCCTTCAATCTCACCTGGATCAATCGTGCGGCCATCTACGAGCTGTTCGTAGAGCACTTCAAGCGTGCGATGGGCGTGATCGCAGGCGTCTTCTGTTCCACGCAATACTACTTGGTTGCCGCGCGTAATCGCTTCCACGCCGATGCGTTGTTCTATAATGGCAAGGTTCTGGTCATATTGGCCAAATAGGTCCATTGCGAGACGGTTGTCGTCAAATGCAATGATCCGTTCTGTCTCTTCAAGCTCGGTTGTCAAACAGCCTCCAACGCTTTGTGCTCATCAAGTAGGGTCGCAAACAATGAGTTTGTACCAATCTTGGAAATATGAACAGTCGCAATTTGCCCGATCATGCTTTCAGGCGCTTCAACTTGAACAGCTTGCAGCCAAGGGGAGCGGCCAACCAATTGGCCATCAAACCGACCTTTGCGCTCTAGGAGTAGAGACATGGTGCGGCCTTCGCATGAGCGATTAAAGGCTCGCTGTTGCTCAGTTAGAAGTGTTTGCAGCGCTTGAAGGCGCTCGCTTTTCACTGCTTCATCAACTTGAGTTTCAATGTCGGATGCAGGTGTGCCGGGGCGGGGTGAATATTTGAATGAATAAGCGGACGTATAGGTGACGCGCCGAACCAAATCCATCGTGTCTTCAAAGTCTTGGTCTGTTTCCCCGGGGAAGCCAACAATAAAGTCACCTGATAAGGCAATATCGCTGCGGGCGTCACGAATACGGTCAATCACGCGGAAATAATCATCACGCGTGTGGCGGCGGTTCATGGCTTTCAAAATATTGTCCGACCCACTTTGGACCGGCAAATGCAGATAAGGCATCAAGCTCTCAAGATCGCGGTGCGCTGCAATCAGCGTGTCATCCATATCGTTTGGATGGCTTGTGGTGTAGCGAAGGCGGTCGAGGCCATCGATCTTTGCAAGATCAAACAGCAGTTCGCCAAGGCCAATGCTCTTGCCGCTTGCATCTTCGCCATGCCATGCATTGACGTTTTGACCGAGGAGCGTGATTTCACGAACGCCGTTTTCAGCCAAGGTGCGTGCTTCTTCAACAATTTGAATGAGCGATCGAGAGACTTCAGCACCGCGTGTGTAAGGCACCACGCAAAACGCGCAAAACTTATCACAGCCCTCTTGCACAGTGAGAAACGCAGCGGCACCCCGCGAGGTGATTTGGCGGCGTGTAGGCGCAGGTAGGTGGTCAAATTTATCTTCGCTTGGAAACTCAGTTTCGACCAAGTTTTCTGCTTCAAGCGGATTGGCAGCCTTTGAAACAAGGCCCGGTAATTTATGATAGCTCTGCGGACCAACGACCAAATCAACGATAGGTGCACGGCGTTGAATTTCAGCGCCTTCTGCCTGCGCCACACAACCAGCAACACCGACCATTGTGTCTTTGCCCAGTTTTGCGCGACGTGCTTTCGTCTGGCGGATGCGGCCAAGGTCTGAATACACTTTTTCAGCCGCTTTTTCGCGAATATGACACGTGTTTAGGAGCACAAGATCAGCGTCTTCAATCTGATCTGTCTGAGAATACCCTTCGCCGCCAAGGCTATCTGCCATGCGCGTGGTGTCATAGACATTCATTTGACAGCCATAGGTCTTGATGAAGACCTTTTTGGTTTCTTGTTTTTCGCTATCGCTCAATTGCTTCTCGTGCTTTTTGCTTTGTGTCTGCGAATGATCGCTTTTATGTCGGTTGCTGGCTCATTTAAGCTCAAAAACCCGCATTAGTCATCAGCCGACACTGATTCACTTTTTTCGCTCAATAGGCAAGAAACTTGGCACATTTTCTTTGATCAATTTCATGTATCAGCGCGAATCAGCAGCAAAAGCGGCTGATTTTAATGTTCTCACACGTTCTTCAAGGGCAAAGGACAGTCGTTTTCGGTCGATTGTTCCGTCCGCGATAATTGGTTCACCGTAATAAACGGTCACATCAATTGCCCCTTCTTTCAAGATTGGCCAAAGGCTGGAAACAAGGTCCATATCACCATAAAACCCAGTGAAATCGCGCTCATCGGTAAGGGCTGGCATGCCGCTTATATGTGTGTAGGCAATCGCCACGGGCTGCACATTTATTGTCTCCCCATCCCCTGCCGCTTTTTGAACAGCACCCAAAAGGGCAGAGCGGAACGGTTTCACATGGACGCCGGAGGTTGATGTTCCTTCAGGAAAAAGCACCATCGCGTCGCCTTCATGCAGTCGGCTTGCGATCTCGCTGGTTTTTTCACCGGTTGCACTGCGCTTTTCACGGTTGACGAAGACGGTGCGTTGAAGTTTTGCAAGCATCCCGAAAGCGGGCCATTTTGAAACTTCTTGCTTTGCAATGAAAGAGACGGGGCCTGCAACGCTGAGAGCGACAATATCAAGCCATGATACGTGGTTTGCGGTGAGCAAAAGCGGGCGTTCAACGCTCATTTCACCTCTTACATGTACCTTTAAACCCACAAGAAAAGCGGCCATATGGTGCCATAATAGGGGAAGCTTACGACGCAGAGGGTTGTTGGTTTTATTGAAGATCCATTGAAGCGGGATCAGCGGCAAAGTCATGATAATGAGACAGAATACGGTGAACCATGCGCGACACGAGGCAATCATTGTTTAGCTCCTCGAAAACGCTTGGCCCGCTTACTCTTCAGTGTCCGACTTATCAAGCGGAACACCGTAAAGCTCCAGTCGGTGGTCGACCAGTTTAAAGCCCAATTCCCGCGCAATGACTTCTTGCAGCTTTTCTATCTCTTCATTGTTGAACTCGATCACTTTGCCGGATCGAAGGTCAATCAAATGGTCATGGTGTTCTTCTGGCACGGTTTCATAGCGCGAGCGTCCATCACGAAAATCATGGCGTTCAATAATGCCCGCATCTTCGAATAACTTGACCGTGCGATATACGGTAGAAATTGAGATATTATCATCAACCTTCACAGAACGGCGGTAAAGCTCTTCTACGTCAGGGTGGTCATGAGCGCTTTCCAGCACACGCGCAATAATACGGCGTTGCTCGGTCATGCGCATGCCTTTAGCAACGCATTGATCTTCCAGTGATAAGTTTTTATCCGCTGTCATGTCACATTTGACCGTAATTGAAACGATGAACTAAGTACTTAAATCTTCTTGGGCTACGGATTAGCTAAGATCGCACCGCATGACAAGCGCTCGTGTTCGGGACCCTTGGTCATTTCCCCCGTTTTGTCCCTCATCTTGGGCTGAATAATAAGCTTTTCGTTCGCCAACTTGGTTAAACCCAAGCCCTTTATAAAGATGGATTGCGGCTGTATTCGTCTCATCAACTTCCAAAAATAGGGTTGGAATGCGGTCTGCATAAAGATCACTCATCACAGCCCGCATAAGAGCTTTACCCAAACCATAACGGCGCGCACTTTTGGCAACGCCAATCGTCAGTATCTCAGCTTCATCCCCCGCAATTCTGGTGAGAACGAAGCCACGCGGGTCTTGGCTGGGTGGTAAGAACATGGTGGCTGGTTTGCGGGCCTGTAGGCCACGCACAGTATCACTTTCAAGCAGATGAATAAATTCAGAGGCCGTCCACCCACGCGGAAAACAATCTTTGTGAATATTGGCTAATTCAGATGCGTGGCTCGTGCGCGACCCTTCCACAACAATATCACCTGTGCCAAACGACCAAATCATGAGGACACCCGCGCGATAATCTTGTCTGGGTTTTGCGGTTTGGCATCTGCCGCCCGCAAATAAAGCGGTTTTGGCGGGGTAGCATCTGGCTCCAATGATTGACCTAATTGGGCAACATCGGCGATAGCAGGTGCGGCATCAGTGCTGATAATAGATGCATTGGGCAAGTGAGGCGCTATGGCTTCTGCGCCCGTGCCGACGAGTGCCAAGCTTGCTTGGTGACGCCATGCTTCAGGCAATTCATCACCCTTGGTATAGAGCGCTGGCCCTTCAATGGATGTGCCGTGATCGTCAAACAATTCAGTATAATACTGGTCGCGCTTTGCATCGAGTATCACGAGGGTGGAGCCACCAAGGTTATTCTTTTTTGAAAGCGTCTTTAGCGATGAGATACCGACCACTGGGATATTAAGGGCCGCCGCATATCCACGGGCTGCCGCCAGCCCCACTCGAACGCCAGTAAAGGAGCCAGGCCCAATTGTAACGGCGATTTTTGTGATGTCATTTGGAGAAAGGTCACGTTCATTCAAGACGTGGTCAATCATGCCAATCAACCGTTCGGCGTGGCCGCGTCCTATCTCATCGCAAATTTCACAAGATAGTCCATCGTGCTCCATGAGGTGCACGGCACAATTAACGTTGGATGTGTCTATTGAAAGCTGAACCATGGTTATTTCTTAGCGCGTTTTTCAGCGCATGGAAGCCCTTAAGGTCTAACTGTTTGTTACAAACGTCGCTAAATTAGGCTCTAATAAGTAGGTTGTTGCCCGTATGGCTCTACTGATTGCACTTGCGGAATGAAGTGTTTTAGCAAGTTCTGGATGCCGTGTTTGAGGGTCGCCGAAGAGGATGGACACCCTGCACAAGCGCCGCGCATGTTCAAGTAAACGGTGCCATCTTTGTAGCCATGAAACGTGATATCGCCGCCATCTTGAGCAACAGCAGGGCGCACACGTGTTTCGAGAAGTTCTTTGATCGTGTTGACGATTTCAGTATCAGCTTCTTCAAAAAACTCTTCTTCATCATCGCCGCCTATCTGAGCATTTTCAAGCACAACAGGCTGACCCGCCATGAAATGTTCCATGATCGCACCAAGAACCGCAGGTTTTAGGTGTGGCCACGGCATACTCGGGTTTTTTGTGATGGTGATGAAATCATAACCAAAAAAGACAGCTTCAACGCCATCAACTTCAAACAAATGCATCGCAAGCGGCGCTTTTGACAGGTCATCCCCTTTGCGCAAATCTACCGTTCCTGAAGGCAAAACAACAATGCCTGGCAAGAATTTTAAGGTCGCTGGATTTGGTGTTTCTTCTGTTTGAATGAACATATTTCAGTTCCTTTTCAGTGTGCGGATCACAGTGATGCGTTGGCTTCTTTGAATATATAAGCATTAGCATGTGCGCTTCAATTAATTTCAGTTTAGAACTTTTCTAATCTGAGGTAAAGCATCAATTGATAATATATTCTTTCGCGGTTTTTTAGAGGAAGAAAATAGCTGCAGAAAACATGCCGACCATGAAGCAAAGCGGTGAATAATATTGTCGGTCGTAATTGGCAAAAGGCAGTTCGCTGTATTTGCGTCTGAAATTTGGCATGTAGCCCGCAATTCCGCGCGCAACGAACACGACAATCAAGCCTATCATTCCAATTTCTCGAATGGCGTAAGGCAGCGGCGTTTCAATGAGGCCAATCCAAATAAGCGGCCAGATGGATGCAAGAAACAAACAAGCAGAAATAAACAATGTCAGCGCTTTTGACGGCATCTCAGTAATGCCATTGCGACCAACCACGGCTTTCGCAAGACTTGGCTCATCTCGCCCAGGCCACATGCCGCCAAAGCCCCAATAAAGGTAGAAGAAACCAACAATTGAGAGAATGAAGAAGTTGACGGCGATGAAGACGAGGATCATGGAGCGCTTTTGCCTTTAAGTTCCGAGCCTTTACTTAACACCATAAACGCTAATTCTTTCAAGGCTTTTTGCTAAGTTGTCCGTCAACCGTCCAAAGATCATGGCGACGCAGTAAGAACAGCGCGATGAGAGCGCCAAGGGTTGGCACCGCTGTTAAAAGCAAGTTGTTTGGGTAGCGAGTGTAATTCAAAATACCTCCAGCAGCCCCATAAACCCCCACGGCATGCATCGCCATCATAAGCCCGTAAAATACGGTGCGCTTGTAGCCAATGGCAAACATCAACACGATCGCTAATTGCGCAATGCCAACATAGATGCCGAAGTCTGGTGTGATGAAATCAAGGCCATATCGACCCTTAAACACATTCACCATCCATTCAGGGCGGTGAAATTTCAAACTGGCCCACATAGCGAGGAAGAAGGCGATGGATACGCGCATAATTAACAGCGCTATGGGTAGGGTTTTGTCTTGCATAAGTATTCCTGTTTGGCTCGTTTAAAGCCGATCATTTTCGCCGTTAATCTAGCTCTATCGTGCGTTATCGACAAGTTCTCGTAGCTGCTCAGTTCGTTGTCTTGTGACACCTGCACGGCAGCTATTGTAAATCAGTGGATAGATGGTTCCACCTGCATTTGGCAATGCAACGGAAGCGCAATGTGCATCGCGAAAGGTGATCCATGCCCGTTGTGCTTCAAGCAATGCCTGTGCGTCTGCTTTGAGATTATCTGGAAGATATTCGGCAAATGTAGCATTGGCTTTGCGTGCGGCGGGCCAAATGGCGTTAAGCTCAACATCGGCAGCTTCAAAATCCAAAAAAGCGCACCGGTTCATAACGCTTTGATTTTGTGGGTTTGAACAATCAAGATCATCACTTTGCGCCATTGCGGTATGGGGGGATGTGATGGCGAAAAGGGCGAATGCGAGAGCAAGCGTTTGGCTAAAAAATGTCATAATAAAAACCTGATTTAAAAATTGCTGTGGTCATCCGATCTAATTTTCATGATGTCATCAAGTCAAAACTGTCTAAGTACCGCAAAAAGTCTGCTGGACGACTTGTTGTGGTTGAGGGGGCTGTGTGAATTTTGACCCCTCAGCTTGATCATCAAATGGTGTTTCAAGGGCTTCAACAAGGGCATGAAACACGGAGAAATCATTATTATCTTCTGCTGCGCGAATGGCTTCTTCGACGAGGTGATTGCGTGGGATGATGGCTGGGTTTGCAGCCAAAATACGTTTTGCAATGACATCATCTGGCTCGTTCATGGTCGCAAGGCGCTCACGCCAAACGGTTTCCCATTCTTCAAACGCTGTTGGATTTGCAAACAGATGAGCTGGCCCATTACCACCGTTTAAAAGCTCACCCAGCCCTCTAAACATCAAGGTGAAATCCACCTGATTTTCAGCCATGCGCTTCAGCAAGTCTTTGACTAATTCTTTGTCGTCATCCTGCAGCTCATCAAGACCGATTTTTGCGGTGAATTCTGCCATAAAGGCCGCGTCGAATTTCTCGCCGTAGGCATCAATAGACGCTTGGGCTAATTCCAATGCGGTATCCTCATCCTTGTCGAGCATGCCAAGCAAACATTGCGCGAGGCGAACAAGGTTCCATTGGCCGATCGCTGGTTGGTTCTGGTAGGCGTAGCGACCATTTTGATCAACCGCGCTAAAGTGTTTTGATGGCTCGTACGTATCGAGAAAAGCGCACGGGCCGTAATCAATGGTTTCGCCTGCAATCGACATATTGTCGGTGTTCATAACGCCGTGGATGAAACCAAGTGACACCCATTTGGCAATCAGTTTGGCTTGTTTTTCCACCACATGGTCAAGCAAAGCGAGTGCTGGGCGTTCTGCGAAGGCTGCCTCTGGGTAGTGACGATTGATCACATGGGTGAGCAAGGTTTCAAGACCCGTAATATCTTCGCGCGCAAAGAAATATTGAAACGTACCAACGCGAATATGGCTGCTTGCAACCCTTGTTAAAATCGCGCCGGGCTGAAAATTTTCACGCACCACGGGTTCACCTGTTGTAACAGCCGCTAAAGCGCGGGTGGTGGGCACACCAAGTGCCGCCATTGCTTCGCTGACAATATATTCGCGCAAAACCGGCCCAAGGGCTGCCCGTCCATCGCCCATTCTAGAAAACGGCGTCGGACCAGCCCCTTTGAGCTGGAGGTCGCGGCGGTTTCCTTCATTGTCCAAAACCTCGCCCAAAAGATTGGCGCGGCCATCTCCGAGCTGTGGGACAAAATTGCCAAATTGATGACCCGCATAAGCCATCGCCAAGGGTTCAGCCCCTTCTGGCACACGGTTGCCCGCCAATATAGCAACGCCTTCAGCGCTTTCTAAGAATGCAGCATCCACACCCAGAGAGTTCGCCAGCTTATGATTGACTTTAATAAGCGATGGTGAGGCCACAGGTTTTGGTTGCAGTTTTGCATAAAAACTGGATGGCAACTTGGCGTAAGAATTGTCAAATGAGATTGAAGACATAAGGACGTTTTCGCTTGCTGATCACGAGGGCTGTATGATCTTTATATAGGCAAGATGAGCTGGCGAGCTATGATAATTTTATCTAACTCCTGTTTCAAATCTTTGCCAGCGCGGATCAAGCCGCTATAAGCGAAACATCGCAGCATTAATAAGGGCCGTTATCTGTGGCAAAATCTCAAGCCAAACCCCAATCTAAGCCGAGCCAAAATTTCGCTGAAATAGACAGTCTGATTGACTTTGCAGTCGTGCGCGAGAACGTGACGGCGCTGGTTGATGAGCATGGTGATCCAAATTCATCCAAATGCCGATTGGCGCTTTTGAGCCTACTAAAAGAAGTCGTGGCTGAAGGTCATGCTATTGCCGAACAAAAACTCTTGGAAGATGGCTCTGGCATCAAATGTGCGACCCGCCTCAGCAATTTGCAGGATGAATTGATCGGCGTTATTCACGAGTTTGCCCTTACTTATATTTACCGTGTGGACAATCCATCCTCCGGCGAGCGCATGGCTGTGATCGCAGTTGGCGGCTATGGCAGAGGCACCCTTGCGCCTGGTTCAGACATCGATCTTCTGTTTCTGCTTCCCTATAAGCAAACCCCGTGGGGTGAGAGTGTCGTCGAATATATCCTCTACATGCTTTGGGATATGAATTTTAAAGTGGGCCACGCAACCCGTGACGTTGATGAATGTGTGCGGCTTTCGAAACAAGATTTCACCATTCGAACCGCCATTTTGGAAGCCCGCTTTTTGTGGGGTGACAGCGAACTGTTTGATGATTTGGAAACTCGCTTTGATAAAGAGGTGATCCAAGGATCGGGCGCGCAATTCATCGAAGCGAAAATGGAAGAACGCGATGAGCGTCACCGCAAAGCGGGCAACACGCGTTATCTGGTCGAGCCAAACGTCAAAGAGGGTAAAGGCGGATTACGCGATCTGCATACGCTGTTTTGGATTTCAAAATATTTCTATCGCCTAAAGACTGCTCGTGAACTTTTGAAAGCTGGCATCTTCACACGAACTGAATACAAAACATTCCAAAGGTCGGGTGATTTCTTGTGGGCTGTACGATGCCATATGCATTATCTGACAGGCAGAGCTGAAGAGCGTTTAAGTTTTGACCTTCAGCGCGAAATGGCGCAACGCCTAAACTATCAAACCAAAGCCGGTATGCTCGACGTTGAGCGCTTCATGAAGCACTATTTTCTGGTTGCAAAAGACGTTGGCAATTTGACCAATATCCTCTCAACCAAATTGGAGCAGGAACAGGTGAAATCCACGCCAGGGATTAGCCGCCTTGTTGCAGCAGTGCGCGGGCGTCGTCCAAGTGCGATTAAGGGTAACAAAGAATTTCTGCTTGAGAATAAGCGGATTATACACGCGAATTCTGATATCTTTAAAGAAGACCCGATCAATCTTTTACGGGTGTTCCAGATTGCTGATAAAACTGGACATTCACTGCATCCAAACCTGCTGCATTTAATGTCGAAATCACTGAAGTTGATTGATAAAAATGTTCGCAACAGCAAAGAAGCAAACAAACTGTTTTTGACGATTGTTGCGTCCAAACGCGATCCAGAAACAATTTTGCGTAAAATGAATGAATCAGGCGTTTTGGGTCGGTTCATTCCAGATTTTGGCAAGATCATCGCGATGATGCAGTTCAATATGTATCATCACTACACTGTGGACGAGCACACCATTCGTGCCGTTGGCATGCTTGCTTTGATTGAACGGGGCGAGTTGGCCGAGGAGCATCCGCTTGCGAACGACGTTATTGATACGATTGATGATCGCCTGATCTTATATGTCACGCTCTTCTTGCACGACATAGCTAAAGGGCGGCCTGAAGATCATTCTATTGCGGGTGCAAAAGTTGCCAAAAAGCTTGGTAAGCGATTGGGTCTTACATCATCGCAAATTGATACGGTCTCTTGGCTGGTGCTTGAGCATTTGACCATGAGTGTGATCGCGCAATCTCGAGATTTGAGCGATCCGAAAACCATTCGTGATTTTGCCAATATTGTGCAAACGCCGGAACGCTTGAAACTCCTGCTTATCCTTACAGTCTGCGATATTCGTGCTGTCGGTCCGGGGGTTTGGAATGGTTGGAAAGGGCAGCTTCTCAGAACGCTCTATTATGAAACGCAGCCCCTGTTAACGGGCGGCTTTAATGTTATGGCACTGGAAGATAGGGCCAATATTGCGCGCGAAGAACTGTCGACTGCCTTGGTTGATTGGAGCCAAAAAGATCGCGATGGCTACGTCGAAAGACACTATCCACCCTATCTTTTGCGCACAGATGTCGAGACGCAAGTTAGGCATGCAAATTTTATCCTGAAATCCCATAAAGGTGACGTGCCGCTATCAACGGATGTAACAACATCAGCTTTTGAGGGGATTACTGAGATTACGATTTACGCGCCTGATCAACCTAATATTTTGTCGATCCTCGCGGGTGCTTGTTCAAGAGCAGGGGCGAGCATTGTCGGCGCGCAAATCTTTACCACACGCGATGGGTTTGCGCTTGATATGATCAATATCCGGCGTGAGTTTGAAACTGAAGAAGATGAGTTTCGCCGTGCTAAACGTATTGGTGAAGAGATTGAACTGGCGGTTTCGGGTCAAATCCCACAGCAAAGTGGCGGCAAATCGCTTCGCTCGATTAAGAAGTCGACAAAGGCCTTTACGGTGGAGACAAACATCGTTCTTGATAATACCCTGTCCAACAATTTCACGGTAATTGAAGCGTCGGGCAAAGATAGAACGGGTCTTTTGCGCGATCTTGCGAATAGTTTGTTTGAATTGAATTTGAATACATCGACAGCGCATATTTCAACATTTGGCGAACGGGCTGTGGACGTATTTTATGTGACGGATCTTATGGGGCAGAAAATTGTCGATAAGCCACGTCAAAACCGCATTAAAAAGGCTTTGGAAAAAGTGTTCACACCGCCTAAAAAACCAACCAAGAAGGCAGCTTAACCATGCGGTTATTTAAGAGCTTTGCAACTGTGGGCGGGGCGACCATTGCAAGCCGTATCTTGGGCTTTGTGCGTGAGATATTGATTGCAAGCTTAATTGGCGCTGGTCCGGTTGCGGATGCTTTTTATGCAGCCTTCCGCTTTCCAAATCTGTTTCGCAGGCTTTTTGCTGAAGGGGCTTTTAACACCGCTTTTATTCCGTTGTTTGCGAAAGAACTTGAAGGTGGAGGCCGCGACACAGCACAAGAGTTTGCGCGTCAGGTTTTCTCAGTCCTTTTTGTGGTGCTGTTGATTCTAACGGCTCTTGCTGAAATTTCCATGCCGTGGCTGGTGGAAACAATTATCGCGCCGCGCTTTGGCCAAGGCACGGAAAAGACGCTGCTCACAATCGATCTTGCACGTATCATGTTCCCCTACCTGTTTTGCATGTCGCTGGTTGCGATGTTGTCGGGCGTGTTGAATTCTTTCCGACACTATTTCGCCGCAGCTTTCGTGCCTGTGCTTTTGAACGTGATCATGATTGCTGTGTTGTTGCTGTGTACGGTGTTGGAAACGGGTAATAACCCAATCACAGGTCGCTTCATGGCATGGGGGGTCTTTGCCTCAGGCTTTGCACAATTAGCGCTGGTTTGGGTGGCTGTGCGCAAGACAGGGTTTCGCTTAAACCTTACAGCTCCCAAGTTCACGCCTGCTGTAAAGCGTCTCTTGATACTTGCCGTACCCACCGCAATTGCAGGCGGAATAACGCAGATCAATCTGCTCGTTGGACAAATCATCGCATCAGCCCAAGATGGCGCAATCTCATTGCTGCAATATGCTGACCGTATTTATCAGCTACCCCTTGGTGTGATTGGCATTGCGATTGGTGTGGTTCTTCTTCCAGAATTGTCTCGTGCATTGAAGGGTGGTGTTCCAGAAGAAGCTGTAAGGACGCAAAACCACTCACTCGAATTCGCGATGTTTTTAACTCTGCCATCTGCAGCCGCCTTAGTGGTAATGCCGCATCTGATCACGTCGGTGCTTTATGAACGCGGCGCGTTTGATGCGTTAGCAACCAGTGGCACAGCAGCAGCCCTTTCCGCTTTTGCCTTTGGTCTGCCAGCTTTCGTCTTGATCAAAGTCTTCTCACCAGCCTTTTTCGCCAGAGAAGACACGCGCACACCAATGTATTATGCAGGTATCAACGCGGTCATGAATGTCGTCTTATCAATTGCTCTCTTCCCGTCCTTGGCTCATGTCGGCATTGCCATTGCGACCAGTATTTCAGCGTGGGTGAATGTGGTTTTGCTGTTTGCTCATTTGCAAATGAAGGGCCATTGGCCGCTGGATGGTGCAACCATGAGAAGATTGCTCATGATGCTCGCTGCAAGCATTGGCATGGGCGCTGGCTTGTTCTGGCTTCAAGACATTCTCAAAAAAGCTGGGTTTCTTGACGCTGCATTTTCGCAGGCTTTAGCGATGGTAGGCGTCGTTCTTGTTGGCATGATTATATATTTTGTTCTCTGTAGGTTGACGGGTGCTGTAAATTTCAGGCAAATCCTCGCAAACTTTCGGCGAACACCGAAAAAGAACTAACGGATCGGGAACGATATGAGTGAAGCAACTTTTCAGCCACGGGTATTTTCTGGCGTGCAGCCAACAGGTAATTTGCACCTTGGGAATTATCTTGGTGCCATCGTCAAATTCGTCGCCCTGCAAGAAAGCCACGAATGCCTCTATTGCGTTGTCGACCAACACGCGATCACGGCAGAAATTCAGCCGCCTGAAGTGCTTCGCAATAGCATTCGCGAAGTAAGTGCTGCCTTTATCGCCGCTGGTATTGATCCGATGAAGCACATTGTTTTCAACCAAAGCCAAGTCACAGCCCACGTAGAACTTGCTTGGGTATTCAATTGTATCGCCCGCATGGGTTGGTTGAACCGTATGACGCAGTTCAAAGACAAGGCTGGTAAAAACAAAGAAAATGCCTCTGTTGGCCTGTTTTCTTATCCCAATCTTATGGCGGCTGACATTCTGGCTTATAAGGCAACTCATGTGCCTGTTGGTGATGACCAAAAGCAACACCTTGAGCTTTCCCGCGACATTGCCTCTAAGTTCAACATTGATTTGGCTGATGCGATTGCTGAACAAGGCCATGAAGGCGCGTTTTTCCCGCTGCCTGAGCCGTTGATCCAAGGCCCTGCCACCCGTGTGATGTCTTTGCGCGACGGGTCTAAGAAAATGTCGAAATCGGACCCGTCTGATTTATCACGCATCAACCTGACAGATGACGCTGATACGATTATGAAGAAACTCCGCAAAGCAAAGACTGATCCTGACGGTCTGCCGAGTGAGGAAGAGGGCCTTAAAGGTCGTGCGGAAGCGGAAAATCTTGTCGGCATATTTGCTGCCCTTTCCGGGGTAAGCAAGCAGGCGGTATTGGATGATTTTGGCGGCAAGCAATTTTCAGAATTTAAGCCAGCTCTTGCAGAACTCGCACTAACCCAGTTAAGTCCCGTTGCAAATGAAATGCGGCGTTTGATGGAACAACCTGATTATATTGACAAAATCCTCCGTGATGGCGGTCAACGTGCCAGCGCAATTGCACGTCCGATCATGGATGATGTAAAAGATATTTTAGGCTTCCTTCGATAAGACGCTTGTCGATTTCGGTAACTAATGGCAGGGTTATTTCATGGGATTTAAGAGAAAGAGTTCTGAAGAAGGTCACAAGCGGAAGTTTCTGGTGGTTATCGATGATACCCCAGAGTGCAGTCGTGCGATCGCTTATGCTTCAAAGAGGGCGGAGAAGACCGGTGGTCAGCTCCTTATGCTCTATGTGATCAAACCGTCTGAATTCCAACATTGGCTTGGTGTTGAAAACATCATGCGTGCTGAAGCCCATGAGGCTGCTGAAGGCGTGTTGGTGAAATATACAGACCTTGTGAGAGACAGTGCGAACATAGAACCAGAGCAATTGATCTTGGAAGGCGCGCCCCATGAGGTTATTGTTGAATTGGTTGAAAATGACGAGGATATCGTCATTTTGATCCTTGCAGCCAGTGTCGGTGGCGAAGGGCCGGGCCCGCTTGTTTCTAGCTTCACCAGAACGATGACCACCCATTTCCCAATCCCGATGACCATTGTGCCTGGTGATTTGGAAGATGAAGAAATCGAAGCCCTTTGCTAATAGGCTCTTGAAAAGTAGCCGCTAAATTTATGGCAGGTTATTCGGCTTAGCTTTTACCGATTTGGTTCTTAAGCTCACCAATTTCCGCACGAAGTGCTTTTACCTCATTTAATACTTCCGCCGTCTCATCATGAATTGCCTGACGGTCTGCGTCAGCATCACTTTCATGCTCGTCCTGCATGGCTGATACGATAACACCGATAAACAAGTTCAGTACCGTGAAGGTCGTGCACAGAATGAAGGGCACGAAGAAAGCCCAAGCATAGGGGTGTACTTCCATGACAGGGCGTACAATGCCCATGGACCAGCTTTCAAGCGTCATAATTTGGAAAAGCGAATAGGCCGATTCACCCAAGGTGCCGAACCACTGCGGGAACGTGTCGGAAAACAGTTTGGTCGCCATCACAGAGAAGACGTAAAACACAAGGCCCATCAGCAAGAAGATAGACCCCATGCCAGGCAGCGCTTCAATGAAGGCTCCAACCACACGGCGGAGCGCTGGCACAATTGAGACAAGCCGCAACACCCGCAAAATGCGCAGCGCCCGAAGCACAGAGAACGCACCGCTTGATGGCACTAAGGCAATGCCGATAATGATAAAATCAAAGATGTTCCATGGGTCGGTGAAAAAGCGTTGGCGGAACACGAAGAGCTTCGCGACCAATTCGGCAACGAAAATATAAAGCACCAACCGGTCAATGAAATGCAGCAACCCGCCATGTGTGGCCATGAGGCTTTCGCTGGTTTCAAGACCAAGAGTGATGGCGTTGAAGATAATCAAGGCTGTGATGAAGAATTCGAACTTCTTGGAATTAAGCAATGCGTTGACCATGTCAGCTATCGGACCTCTATAAGGTTTGGCGGTTGTTGGCATTCTATTTCCTTCAGTTGGCAATCCGCGTCAAGTTCCTTAAATAAGCAAGCATGATGTTTGTAAAAGCCCTTCTTTTGTCGATTTTGATCGCATCCACAGCTAACGCCTCGGAATTTCAAGATTTTAATCGTTCGCAGCCAAATTGTGAGACGTTCACAGTGGGTGCCACAGGTCATAGTGATTATTGCAAAGGCCCAAACGGGTACGGGCTTGTTTTGCATTATCGTCGGGCGCGTATTGATTTAGAGATTACCAGACCTGACGAGAAGCGCGGGGTCAAAGTGCATCGGCTGGTGGACTATTTGGGTGATGGCCAGCGGATTTTTTCAGATGACATTATTCGTTGGCATGTTGTTGATGGTCGAGCCGTTGCGTTTTCAATGAAATTTGATGTTGAGCCACAGGCTTATGAAAAATTCATTCCATTGAGTTTGATTTTTAGGGTCGCGGATGGCGATGGAGAAGGGGATTGCCCAATTGCAACAATTGGGCAGGGAAGCAAGCTCCAAACAGATGAAATTATGGCTGCTTATACTGATCGACCTTGCCGACCAGCATTCCCTAGATAAAAGCGCGCTTTCACATGACAGGCTTTTAGATATCTTCCACAGCCTGCTCATTGACGATATTGGTGATGAGCCAATCGCTGTGTTGCTTCACCAAGGTATAATCACAATGAAATGCGTGGATCACATCGCCCATCTCATCCTGCTGTCGCCAAGAGATGGTGGCGAAAGCCGCGGCTTTAGTAACATGGGTTGGGCCAATTTCTGGTTCAGAATAGGTGACACCCGCTTTGTCATAGGCATCTAGCAGTGTTTCGATATTCTCAATCAAATCGTCTGCGTCATCAAACACGTAGCCTTTGCCAAGCTGCCAAATGGTGACGGGGTACGCAAAAAGTTCCGCGATCGCCTCTGCATCCATGTCATTCATGCCGTCGGCGTAGTCTTGAAACAGGGTTGCAATATCGTTTGAATCATCGGCCATTTTGGACCCCTTATTCTTATCTTTTTAAAAGACTACTCTGGCTCATCTTCATAGCCAACCATATAGAGTGATATTGCCCTGATATTTTGAGCTTCATATCTAGATGCATTAGATGTCACAGGCTTTCGAAATAACATTTAGCCCACCGCACAGAAATATTTTTCGGCATTGCTATATTCTGCCGTATATCGTGCTTAAATTGATTGTAAGAACCAAACGATAGACCCCACATAGTGGAGAAGCTCACATGTCTGAATTTTCAATCAACCGCCGCACGCTTCTTGCAGCAAGTGCTGCCAGTGCCGTCAGCGCAACTGGCCTGATTGTTCCTGCCCAAGCCGCAGGCCTTGCGCCCACGCCGACCATGCGTGGTGGCTCGAATAATTATCGACCCGGTGCCGCTATTGTTAAGCGTATTGGTGGCGGTGGTTTTTTGATGACGGGCACCGTAAGGCGGGCAGGTGATGGTGCGCCGCTTGAAGGTCAACGCATTCAAATGTGGGCGCATACCACAGAAGGCCACGAGCGCGAACCAGAAAGCCATGGTGCGACGCTGACGGATAAAGACGGCAATTTCCAAATGGACATGCCGCAAATCGTACCTGCTTTTGGACAGGCTCATGGGCATTTGGCGTATGATAGTGGCGACTTTAAAACCGTGTTTTTACGGCCCTTGATGAAGAGTTCGACAGATAAAACGCTGCATGTTGATTTCGTGCTTGTGCCAGCGTGATTGATACGCCAACGCGATTGAGGTCAAGGTGACGAAACAACGATCTGTTTTATTCTGGGTAGGTCTTGCCATTGTGCTCGGCATCCCAATTTTAGCAGCGATCACCAGTCCGTTGCTGCAATGGCGACAGCCGATCTATATTGTCGCAGGTCTTGCTGGCGTTTTGGCGCTTTGCCTTTTACTCATTCAACCGCTTGCCATTGGCCGCTATCTTCCAAATGTAGATCTGCTGCGTAGTCGGACGATCCATCGGTTGATCGGGATGCTTTTATTGGTGTTGGTTGTCATCCATGTAGGCGGCCTTTGGATCACCAGCCCGCCAGATGTCATTGACGCGCTTTTGTTTCGCTCCCCAACACCATTTTCTGTCTGGGGCGTAATTGCCATGTGGTGTGTTTTTGCGACAGCACTCCTTGCCCTATTGCGCAGGCGTTTGCGCGTTAAACATCGTATATGGCAGCGCCTTCATACGGGCTTGGCTTTGGTCATCATCGCCGGAACGGTTACCCATGCTTTGTTGATTGAAGGCACGATGGAAACATGGTCGAAGGCAGCACTTGCCGTTCTCGCCATCATCGCAACGTTAAAAGTGATCATAGACTTGCGCGTTTGGTCGTCACGCAAATAGCAATTCTATTGCAGGCCAACCGCATCAACGATGCCACCCTTGCAGCCCTGCTTTTGAGCGCGGGCTTGTTTCAGCAGCACAGGGAAATTCGTCGTGCGTAGATCACCTCGCATGGCAATACGCAATTCTTGAATAAGTTGCCGCCCGCCATCACGAACACAATGAACCAACACACGATCTCCTGCCCCACGCCCGAAGGCTTTATCAAAGGCTGCGCGTATATCTCGAGCAGAGAGATGTTTGCCGATATTGTCTGCGAATAAATCCTGCAATGGGGTTTTATTGAAAGCGAGCGTTAAGCGAATTGCATCGGCGTAATACCGCGTCGGCCCATCAGAATAACAAGTGCCGTGCTTTTCCCATTCGTGCTTGTGCAATCCAGACTGAGTGCCGGGCATTGCCACCCGCATCGCTTTCCAAAGTTTATCCGGTACATTTTCATATCGCACACGGCTACAAAATTGGGGTTCTGGCCAAAGCCCGTGGAGCGCAAAATTGTTGGCATCATAACGTTTCTTGGTCTGGCTCTTACATTCGCGCTTATTTGGCTTCGTCTCACAAAAGGCGGCAGTCCATGACAGGGCGAGCACAACGGGTTTATTGATTGCGCCTTTTGCAGGCTTCGTGGTTTGGGCAACAGCTTCCCCGCTTTGCGTGGCGACGGACCCATCCAACGGATCAAAATCAGGTGCAAACTGTTTGACCCCTGCATAGCCAAGACCAACAACAAGAAGAGCAATCGTGCTTAGGGACATGCCGCGTTTTTTCATCAAAGGTCTCTTCGGTTATTTTCTCTCTTCAGCGAGTGATCATGAAGCCATGTTCAAGGTCAAGAGTGGAATGCTCAAATTAAAGGGAAAAGAAAATGACAGGGCGGTCAATCCGCCTTAAATTCCTACTGTGACCCAATCGTTCGATCATAGCTCTCAAGACATTGCGACCTTGCCGCCAACCTTCCTTGCGTGGTTTGCAGCAAAAGGCTGGTCGCCGCGTGCGCACCAGTTAGCACTGCTTGAAAAGGCGGCGGCACAAAAATCTTGTTTGCTCATTGCGCCAACGGGCGCGGGTAAGACATTGGCGGGGTTTTTGCCAAGTTTGGTTGATCTAAAAGATCGACCAAAACGCAAACCGGGGGGTGCTAAACAAGGCGTGCACACGCTTTATATTTCGCCGCTCAAATCACTCGCTGTCGATATTGCGCGAAACCTTGAAGCACCGATTGCGGAAATGGACTTACCCATCACGGTTGAAACCCGCACGGGTGACACGCCATCTTCCAAGCGCCAAAGGCAAAAATTAAACCCGCCAGACATTATGCTGACCACGCCAGAGCAGGTGGCGCTGTTGTTGGCGTCTAAAGATGCGGAACGGTTTTTTGATAATCTCACAACCGTTATCGTCGATGAAATCCACACAATGGTGACATCAAAGCGCGGTGACTTGTTGGCTCTTGGTCTCGCACGGCTTCGCACCTTCAGGCCCAATGTGCGTATGGTGGGACTATCAGCAACAGTCTCAAACCCCAGTGAACTTTGCCAGTGGCTGGTGACACAAGACGACCCTGAAGAAGCGCGCGAAGCTGATTTGATTGTTGCGGATGGTGGTGCACAGCCGGATATTTCAATTTTAACATCTGAAGAACGCCTGCCGTGGTCTGGCCATTCTGCTCGTCATGCCATGGGCGATATTTATGACCAAATCAAAGACCACAACACAACGCTGGTTTTCGTCAACACACGCTCGCAGGCGGAAATGGTGTTTCAGCAACTTTGGCATATCAACGACGATAATCTCGCCATTGCCTTACATCATGGGTCCCTCGATGTAAGCCAACGCCGCCGTGTTGAAAGCGCAATGGTGGACGGCACATTGCGGGCTGTTGTTTGTACTGCGACCCTTGATATGGGTATTGATTGGGGTGACGTTGATCTCGTTATCACCGTTGGTGCGCCTAAGGGGGCAAGCCGATTGGCGCAGCGTATTGGCCGCGCGAACCACCGGATGGATGAACCATCAAAAGCCCTGCTTGTGCCCGCCAATCGGTTTGAGGTGATGGAATGCCGCGCCGCCCTTGATGCCAATTACATCGGCGATCAAGACACGCCACCGATCGTGGATGGCGCGCTTGATGTTTTGGCTCAACACATTCTGGGCGTTGCTTGTTTTGGTCCGTTTAGGGCGGACGAACTTTATCTCGAAATTCGCCAATGCTTCCCCTATCGAAACCTCACCCGTGCGACCTTTGATAAGGCCGTCGATTTTGTCGCGACAGGTGGTTACGCTCTCAAAGCTTACGAGCGTTACGCGAAGATCAAACTCACCGCAGATGGCACATGGCGATTGTCGCACCCGAAGATTGGGCAACAATACCGAATGAACATCGGCACCATCGTTGAAATGCCCCTGCTTAATGTGCGCCTCACCTCTGCCAAGCGCGGCACGAACACACGCGGCGGGCGGGTGCTTGGGCAGGTGGAAGAATATTTCGTTGATACACTTGCGCCCGGCGACACATTTCTTTTTGCAGGGCAGATACTAAAGCTGGAAGGCGTGCGCGAAGCAGATGCCTTTGTCTCTAAAACCAGCGCGAAAGAACCGAAGGTTCCCGCTTATGCAGGGGGTAAATTCCCGCTCTCAACTTATCTGGCTGATCGGGTGCGCTCCATGTTGGCGGATCCTGAAACTTGGAAGATATTACCAGATCAGGTGCAAGAATGGCTCACCATGCAGCAGGCTGTTTCTATTCTCCCAAAGCGAGATCAGCTGCTCATTGAAACCTTCCCGCGTAATGATCGTTTCTATCTGATGGCCTATCCGTTTGAGGGGCGGCTAGCACACCAAACGCTCGGCATGTTGCTCACTCGCCGTTTGGAACGGTTACGCATGCGCCCGCTCGGTTTTGTCGCAACCGATTATGCAATTGGCGTTTGGGGCCTCAAGGACATGAAGGGCATGGATATGGATGCTCTGTTTCATGAAGATATGCTGGGTGATGATTTAGAGGATTGGTTGGCGGATTCAGTGCTCCTGAAAAGAACCTTCCGATACTGCGCCCTCATTTCTGGCCTGATTGAAAAGAATTATTTGGGCAAGGAAAAGACGGGGCGGCAAGTTACTATGTCGACTGATTTGATCTACGACGTACTGCGTGACCATGAACCGGACCACTTGCTCATGCAGGCAACATGGGCAGATGCCGCGCGTGGATTGCTCGATGTTCGGCGGTTGTCAGATATGTTATCGCGCATTTCAGGGAGAATCATGCATAATTCCCTTGAGAGAATTTCCCCGCTTGCAGTTCCCATTATGCTGGAGATCGGCAAGGAACCCATCATCGGGGAAGCCAACGACACGATTTTGGCTGAAGCATCAGACGCAATAATAGCGGAAGCCATGGGTGATTTTGAAACGGCAAAGGCTGTGCGTAATCGCCAAGAGGAGAAGAAACGTGAACGCAAGCCTCGTGGCTAAAATGGATGCGAAAGACGGCGAGCCAATTGACGCCTCAGCGGGCCTTCCTCTTCAGTTGGGTGATCAAACCTTGTTCGCCCATGCCGCAGGTGTGCTTTATTGGCAGGATCAGGAAACCTTGATTGTTTCAGACCTACATCTTGAAAAAGGTTCGTCGTTCGCCGCCAAGCAAGTTTTCTTACCTCCCTATGACACCGCCGCGACGCTCGATCAATTAAGCCGTCTCATCAAAGCGTTTGAACCTCAGCGTGTCATTGCTTTGGGGGATAGCTTTCATGATGGCGCGGCACCCGACAGGCTTTCCACAAAAGACCAACTTATTTTAACAACACTCGTTACGGGTGCGGAATGGATTTGGATTTCGGGTAATCACGACCCAGATTTGCCTGATCATCTTGGTGGCAGCGTTATGGATGAGATTAAGATAAGCGGCATCACGTTTCGCCATGAACCTACTAAAAACCCGACGAGCTCTGAGGTTGCAGGTCACCTTCACCCATGCGCTCGTATTCGCGGGCGAGGGCGCACGATTAGAAGTCGGTGTTTTGTTGCGAGTAGTTCACGCCTAATTATGCCAGCCTTTGGCGCATTTACAGGCGGGTTGAATGTGCGTGATGGAGCATTCGATGGCTTGTTCCCCGGTGGGCAATATCATGCTTATGTGCTGGGCAGTAAGAAGCTTTTTCCAATTGCCAATTCGTCTTGCCTACCTGGCTAATTAGTCGAGTTGGAGCTTAGCCATTAAGAAGCATAAAGTAGCGCACTAACCCCACGACAACCAAAATACCAACGACAATGATGGCTAATATCATGCGCAGTTTGCCGTACCATATTGGCCCGCGCCCGTTGTACATGCCTCGAATATCCCAAACGGCAAGGGCAGCATGGGTAAAGGCAAGCAGCGGCAGGCCATAAGCAAAGGGCATGAAGCAAGCAGCCCAAGCAATTATTGATGGTACAGTGGATACTGTTAATTGAAGCGCTTGATCATTTTCATTGGGCACGGTAAGCGCCAGTCCCCACCGAACACCCGCGGTAAACGACAAAATAACCGCGCCATAACCGATCAACAGTGTGTCTGCGAGCTTTGGCGTCACAATTTCGCCGCCAAGGGTTATCGCGAGCAAGCCGAAAACGACAAACGGCAGCACACCCGCAAGCCCAAGTATAAGGGCTGCTTTGGGAATGTTATTGTCGCTTGAAATTGGGTTGTCAGAAATCATAACCATAATGCTGAATAATATCAGGCTGGTATATTATTTAGTCAACCGTGCGGACGGGATTATTCTAGTGCGCCTCATCCCAATTATCCGCCGCTCTCGCATCTACCTGCAACGGAACGGAGAGTGACATGGCGGGCATGGTTGCGTTTTCCATGACGGATTGAACAAGCTTGGTGGTGGCGTCCACTTCTTCGTCTGGCAACTCAAAGATTAATTCATCATGCACTTGTAGCAACATTTGTGCGCTCAACTTCGCCTCATCCAACGCGTCTTCCATGCGGATCATCGCGCGGCGGATAATGTCGGCGGCGGAACCTTGGATTGGCGCGTTGATGGCGGCGCGTTCATAGAAGTTGCGCATGTTCGGGTTTTTCGTGTTGATGTCTGGGTAATGTACCCGACGCCCGAAAATGGTTTCCACATAGCCATTGGCATGGACGAACTTTTTCGTCTCTTCCATGTAGTCTTGAATGCCTGGGAAGCGCTCGAAATATTTGTCGATATAATCCTTCGCCTCACCGCGACCAATGCTCAATTGATTGGCAAGGCCAAAGGCTGAAATGCCGTAGATAATGCCGAAGTTGATCGCTTTCGCACGACGGCGCACCATCGGGTCCATGCCTTCGATCGGTTCGCCAAACATTTCACTTGCAGTCATGGCGTGAATATCAAGACCGTCTTCAAACGCCTGCTTGAGCTGCGGGATGTCAGCCATATGTGCGAGTACACGCAATTCGATCTGGCTGTAATCGGCAGATAAGAGCTTGCGACCGCTAGCGGCCACAAAAGCTTGTCTTATCTTGCGACCCGATTCCGTGCGAATTGGAATATTCTGCAAGTTTGGTTCTGACGATGACAGGCGACCCGTTGAGGTGCTCGCCAGTGAATAGGATGTATGAACGCGGCTTGTTTCGCGGTTGATGTAATTCGGGATTGCGTCTGTATAGGTGGATTTCAGTTTTGAAAGCTGACGCCAGTCCACGATTTTTGAAGGCAGTTCATGGCCTTCTGCAGCGAGGTCATCCAGCACTTGCGCGCCTGTTTGCCATGCGCCTGTTTTGGTCTTCTTACCGCCGGGCAAATTCATCTTGTCGAATAAAATTTCGCCCAATTGTTTGGGGGAGCCGACATTGAAGTTTTCACCAGCCAGCTCAAAAATCTCAGCCTCAATGCCCGCTGCTTTTTGCGCGAACTCGCCAGAAAGCCGTGAGAGCATTTGACGATCAACGCTGATACCGCGCTTTTCCATGCGGGCAAGCGTCGGCACCATTTGGCGTTCTAAGCGTTCATAGACGACCGTCATATTCTCAGCTGCCAAACGCGGTTTTAACAGCATCCATAGGCGCAGCGTCACGTCGGCATCTTCAGCAGCGTAAGCAAGCGCTTTATCAAGGGGCACTTTGTCAAAGGTGATTTGAGATTTGCCAGACCCACATACTTCTTTGAACGGGATTGGAGAATGATCGAGCCAACGTTCGGAGAGGGCATCCATACCGTGACCGCCAGAAACGCCCGCATCAAGTGCATATGAGAGCAACATCGTGTCATCAAAGGGGGCGACCTCAATGTTGTAGCGTGACAGAACGAGCCAATCATATTTTAGGTTTTGCGCGATTTTCAAAACCGATGGGTCTTCAAACAAGGCTTTGAGGCGTGGGATTACATCACTCATGGCGAGTTGCTTGATGGGTTTCCCGTCGGGGCCTTTTAGTTCTGCACTTGTGCTGCCAACAGGATCACCGAACAGATCACCGCTCACTTCTTCAGGGTCTTTGTGCGCGAGTGGAATGTAACAGGCTTTGCCCGGTGCGAAGGCGAGCGATACGCCAACGAGGTCTGCGACCATTGCATCAAGTGATGTGGTTTCTGTGTCCACCGCGATATAACCACGATCACGAGCGGTGGCACACCACTGATCTAGGTCATCAAGTTCGGTGATCAGCTGATAGTCGCCATGATCGACAGCAAGGCCGTTTAACTGGCTTGCGCGATTTGATGCATGGGATTGTGGGGTCCAATCGCCAGATGGTGCGCCGCCTTCTTCGCCACTTGCATCCAGGTCTGGACCGCGTTGGGCTTCATAGCCATCCACCTGAATGTCATCGGCATCAATTGCACTAATATCAGCCTCAAAAATATCGGCCACCCGCTTGGTAAGGCTAGTGAACTGCATGCCTTTTAAGAACGAAAGCAGCTTGCCGCCTTCCACTTCAATGAGGCTTAAATCATCGAGCGGCACATTAAGGTCCATATTCACATCGAGCTTCACGAGTTCACGGGAAATGCGGGCTTGGTCTGCAAATTCGATCAGGTTTTCGCGGCGCTTGTTCTGTTTAATTTCACCCGCACGCTCAAGCAACGTATCAAGGTCGCCATATTCAAGCAGCAATTGTGCGGCAGTTTTTGCACCAATGCCTGGCACACCCGGCACATTGTCTGTGCTGTCGCCAGCCAGCGCTTGCAGATCAATCATTTTCTCAGGACCGACGCCGAATTTTTCGTGCACCTCAAGGATCGAGATGTGCTTGTCCTTCATCTGATCGTACATGCTGACATTATCTGTCACTAACTGCATCAAGTCTTTATCAGAAGAAACAATCGTTACCTTATCACCGCGCTCATTGGCGATGCGGGCGTAGGTGGCGATGAGATCATCCGCCTCAAATCCTTCTTGCTCAACGCATGGCATGTTGAAAGCTTGGGTGGCTTTGCGGATTAAACCGAATTGTGGGCGTAGATCTTCCGGCGGTGCATCGCGGTTAGCTTTATACTCAGGATAAATTTCATTGCGGAATGTTTTCGATGAATAATCGAAGATCACACCAAAATGGGTGGCCGGTGGTCCAAGCTCACCATCTTTGGCTTGATTGAACAACTTCCACATCATGTTGCAAAAACCCGATACGGCGCCAACAGGCAAACCGTCTGATTTGCGAGTTAAAGGCGGGAGCGCATGGTAAGCTCTGAAGATATAGGCGGACCCATCGATGAGAAAGATATGATTGTCTGACATTCGGCACTCCTGTTAGGCGGCAATCTAAGGCGCGCAGGCAGACATGTCATTAACAGATAGGGGTTGTTCACAAGGCCAAGTAAGCCTTTTTGTCGGTCTGGATAATTTGAACAGTCCACATCTGATCACTTTTTGTGAATATGATCAAAATATCGCCTTTTTTCGCAGTCAACAAATCGTTAACCATATCCGTATTTCAGGTCTCTTTGAAAGCGGATACAATGGGGTGATTCATATTTTAGTAATCCAGTTTAGCTAGGGTTAACATTAACTGTTTATGAGCGGTTCATGGAGTGAGATGGCGTTAACAACTATCAACTCAATGGATGCATCGGGTAAGGAAAGATGAGAACATGCGTTTTTTAGCTACATCGGCATTGGCCTTAGGGCTTGCACTGGCAACTTCGAGCGCGGCAGTCGCTCAAACACCAGCTCTTATAGAAGCTTTCAAAGATTGGGCGGCTTACTCTGTGAGCGGCGCAAATGGTAAAGTTTGCTATGTGGCATCACAGCCAAAAGATCAGCAGCCAGCAGGGGCGAATCGTGATCCAGTTTTCTTCATGATTTCTCATTGGCAAGGCCGCGGCGTTCGCAATGAAGCCAGCGTGATCATTGGGTATCCGTTTGCTGAGAATTCTAAAGTCTCAACAGAGATTGATGGTGCAAGCTTTACAATGTTCACCAAAGGTGACGGTGCTTGGATGGAAAACGTTGCTGAAGAAAACCGTTTGGTTGCAGCAATGAAAGCCGGAAGCAAGATGACGATCAAAGGTCGTTCGCGCCGTGGCACTAACACAGTTGATACTTATTCATTGAGCGGTATCACAGCAGCGCTGAATAAAATTGCTGCTGCTTGCGGCTAAGGCTGACTTATAGATTTTGATTAAAGCCGCGTTCTTCATATGAAGGGCGCGGCTTTTTCTTTGCGTCAAACGCCCTTGGCTGGTATAGCCCGTCACCTAAAGCCCCTAATAGAAACGTGAATGTACCAATGACAGCAACGCTGAACCTTGTGGATATGGACCCTGCTGAGCGCCCAAAGGCGGTGGGCACGGACAATCGTATTCCAATCGTGGGGCTAACACGTGAGGCACTCATCGACGCGTTGGCCGAAATTGGCGTGCCGCAAAAGCAGTGCAAAATGCGCGCGAACCAACTTTGGTATTGGCTTTATGTGCGCGGAGCGACTGGCTTTGAAGAGATGACCAACATCTCCAAAGACCTGCGCGCTAAAATGAGCGAGCATTTCACCACAGATCGTCCAGAATTGATTTCCGAACAGGTCTCAAGCGATGGCACACGCAAATGGCTGTTTCGTTTTCCATCCCGTGGTGCGGGTAAGCCTGTTGATATTGAAACGGTCTATATCCCTGAAGAAGGGCGCGGCACACTTTGTGTATCAAGCCAAGTTGGGTGCACGCTCACATGTACATTCTGTCACACGGGTACGCAGAAAATGGTCAGGAATCTGACCGCAGGTGAAATTGTTAGTCAGGTACTGATTGCCCGCGAACGTTTGGGTGATATTCCAGATATGGCGATCACCAAGGGGGCGATTGTTCCTAAAGAAGGCCGCGCGGTATCCAACGTGGTCATGATGGGCATGGGCGAACCGCTTTATAATTATGATAATGTGCGCGATGCCATGTTGATTATGGCCGACGGCGAAGGCATCAGCCTATCAAAGCGCCGTATCACGCTTTCCACATCAGGCGTTGTGCCGCAAATTGCACAAATTGGCGAGGAGACTGGCGTGTCTCTGGCGATTTCACTGCACGCGGTCAATGATGAATTGCGTGATGTGTTGGTGCCAATCAACAAGAAATACCCAATTAAAGAATTGCTGGATGCGTGCCGCAATTATCCAGGTGTTTCCAATGCGCGACGCATTACCTTTGAATATGTGATGCTTAAGGGTGTGAATGACAGCCTTGATGACGCGAAAGCGCTTGTCAAAATGCTGAAAGGCATTCCGGCAAAGATCAATCTCATCCCGTTTAATCCGTGGCCAGATACGCAGTATGAATGCTCAGATTGGGAACAGATTGAAACATTTGCTGATGTGGTCAATCACGGCGGTTATGCCTCACCGATTAGAACCCCACGTGGCAGCGATATTTTAGCAGCTTGCGGTCAATTGAAATCTGAGAGCGAACGTTTAGCCGTGCGCGAGCGATCTGCTCTAGAAGCGGCAGCCAGTTCAACCGACTAGTCTTTATAGATTAAGTGGTGGCTTCTTAGAGGTTTTTACCAATATCAAGGAAGCGATCGCGGCGGTTTTGTTTCACTTCTTCCGTTGATAGGCCTGTCAGCTCTTTCAATGAGGCTTCAATCGCATTGCCCACTTGGTGAATGGTCTGAACTGGCTCACGGTGCGCGCCACCGATAGGTTCTGAGATGATTTCATCAATGACGCCAAGGTTTAGCAAATCCTGCGCTGTGATTTTCATGGTGCTTGCTGCGTCTTTTGCTCGAGCTGAATCGCGCCACAAGATGGAAGCCGCCCCTTCAGGTGAAATCACGCTGTAGATTGCATTTTCTAGCATCATCACACGGTTACAAGTTGCAAGTGCAATTGCGCCACCAGAACCGCCTTCACCTACAATCACAGCCACATTGGGCGTGCTGAGTGAAAGACAAGCATCTGTTGAACGAGCAATCGCTTCTGCTTGGCCGCGTTCTTCTGCGCCAACACCTGGGTAAGCGCCTGCTGTATCAACCAGCGAAATCACCGGCAGTGAAAAGCGATCGGCCATTTCCATAATACGAACCGCTTTACGGTAGCCTTCTGGGCGGGCAGAACCGAAATTATGGCGAATGCGGGATTCTGTGTCGTGTCCGCGCTCATGGCCCATGACAGCAACAGGTTGTCCACGGAAGCGGCCAAAGCCTGCAATAATGGCTTCGTCTTCTGAGAATTTGCGATCACCTGCAAGTGGCACAAAGTCATCAATCATGTGTTCAACATAATGGGTGAAGTGTGGTCTGTCTGGATGGCGAGCGACTTGCGTTCTTTCCCATGGATTGAGTTTTGCATAAACATCCGCCAGCGCTTGGTCGGCTTTTGTTTCAAGCTTTGCAATTTCATCATTGATGCCGACGGCAGAACCATCATCACCCAGCGCTCGCAATTCCTGAATTTTGCCAGCAAGGTCAGCAACAGGTTTTTCAAACTCTAGGTATTTCATCATGATCAACTCTCACAGGGTTTCAACGCTCTCACGTCAAGAAAGGTCGCGCGTTTATTCTCAGGGCAGGCCAAGCATGTCAAGAAATTGTGGCAAGAAACATTGTGAAACGGCGATATAGTTAAAAACACAGGGAAAATGAGGGGGGAAATGAGGCTTTATTTCTTATGTTGATGCGGGCTTGGGGGTGTTGCTTGCCAAAACGAGGGTGGTCGTGCAAATGCCTAGGGAGTCTTTGAGATAAATGTGTTGGGTGGTTAGTATTCATGAAATGGTTTTTTCTCCTTATTGCCTTTTTCTCGGCCTTTCTCATCGGCGGCAGTTTTGCAGGAAATATCCACCGCAGTTTTGATGCATTGGCGATGGTTAGGCCCGCGCTTTGTATCGGCTGTTTGTTGGGTGTTTTTGTGGCCAGAAAACCGCTATCGCGTTTTGTCTTCTTCTCGATTTCAATTGCAGCGTTCGCCTCGGTCATCGTGTTTTTCATCCCACAAAAACCAGGTGGTGATATTCGCGTTTATTCAAAGAACCTTTGGTTTGCTAACGACCAGTTGTCTGAATTGGTGGCTGATATAAAACACGCGAATGTGGATGCAGTCATGCTGCAAGAAGTGTCCGACCAGAACCGCCATGTACTTGATCTTCTTCGTGAAGAGTTCCCACATCAGCATTTGTGCCGATTTTCAAATTGGAGCGGTATTGTGGTCGCAAGCAAAAAGCCACCAGTTGCAGAGCCTAGATGCTCAACGTCGCGCGCTCTTGCCGCTGTCCAAATTAATGTGAGCGGCGAAGGGCTTTGGCTCGTTTCTGCTCATATTCCGTGGCCTTGGCCATGGGACAGTAGCAAGAATGAAGCCGCGGCTGAAAGCTTGCTTCAAAGCCTAACAGGTAAGATTGTCATGGCGGGTGATTTTAATATTTTCCCTTGGACCAGCCGTATCAAGAGAATGACCGCGATCTCCAAAACGCAAGCAGCAGGCCCGTCGCGTTTTACGCTTGTTTATCGCCATGTTCCGCTGCCGATAGACTTAGCATTTTCGCCTAATGGTGGCAGCACGCAAAAGCGCCCACTGCTTGGTTCAGACCATTCAGGGTTAGTTGCAGATTTAGGGCTTTAACCCCTCAATCATTGAGCGGATGATGCCCTTCGACCAGCGCTCGCAATCTTTCATCCAGCACATGAGTGTAAATCTGTGTCGTTGAAATATCCGCATGCCCAAGCAATTGTTGCACAGCCCGCAAGTCAGCGCCGTGGTGCAGTAGATGGCTGGCAAAGGCGTGGCGCATGACGTGTGGAGAAACTTTCGCAGGGTCGATGCCTGCTTGCACGGCGAGGTCTTTTAAATCGCGACCAAAAGCTTGGCGGGTGAAGTGGCCTTCTTTGCCTGAAGAGGGAAACAGCCAGCGTGATGCTTTGCCGTAATAACCTTCAGCAAGGGATAGATAATGCGCCATGGCGTCGCGAGCGGCATCGCTTAAAGGCACCATGCGCTCTTTTGAGCCTTTGCCGATAACAGACAAAAACCGATGTTCTTGACCAACGGAGCGGGCGGGCAAGCTTACAAGTTCGGTCACACGCAGGCCCGTCGCGTAAATCAGTTCAATCATTGTATAAAGCCGAGCATTGCGAAGTTTTTCGGCTTTCGTTCCGATGGATCGGCTAGCAAGCGACTGGGCGGCCTCAATAAGTGTTGTCACCTCTTCTTCGCTTAAAACTTTTGGCAAAGCGCGCTTTTGTTTCGGCGCTTCAATCGGCCCGCTCGGATCATCTGTGCGCAAACCTTCAGCAAATAAAAACTTATGAAGCTGGCGAACAGCAGACAGGCGTCTTGCTAAAGATGACGCGGCTAGGCCGTCTTTTGAGGAAGAAGCAAGAAAATCACGAATATCATCAGTTGTCGCTTTGTCGATCGTCGAGCGTCGCGCTTTTAAGTGCGCGCTATAAAAGCTGAGATCACGGGCATAACTATCAAGAGTGTTTAATGCAGCGCCTCGTTCTGCGCTCAACATTTCCAAAAAATATTCGATGCGCCCACTATCGCTCACGGCGCCGCTCTTAATTGTTTAGTTTTTTGGATGGAACAGAAATTGTCATCTTGCGCTCATTGGGTTCTACTAAAAAGGCAAGCGCAATCATGCTGCCGTAGCCAATGGCACCAAGGATCAAAATAATAAATATGAATTTAAATAAGCTTGGCATGTGAGTGTTTAATGTAGCTTTGAAAAACGTTTTTTTGTTGATTCACATGGGTTTTCGCATGATGTGGACGTCAATACAATTGCTTAAGATGGCTTTTTGTGAAATAGCGAGCTAACAACAAATGAAAAAACGCAGTGTTTTTGATGTGGTTAGGGGTATTGCAACGGGTTTATTCCGCAAATACTTACCGTAAAGCTTGCATCGAGCACCGTGCCTACCATCTCTAATTTCAATAAATCAGTTCGCAATTCTCCATGAAAAAATGCATTTCACCCAATGACGCCTACCAAATTCGCACGAATCTCAAAGGACGCAATATCGTCTTTGTCGGTATGATGGGGTCCGGAAAATCTGCAATTGGTAAGCGACTTGCTGCCAACTTAGATTTGCCTTTCATGGATGCTGATAATGAAATTGAAGCGGCGGCTGGTATGTCTATCCCAGATATTTTTGATTGCTTTGGTGAAGATCACTTCAGACAGGGCGAACGAAAAGTGATTGCTCGGCTGATGGCAGAAGGCCCGATGATCTTATCGACAGGCGGCGGTGCGTTTATGAATGATGAAACCCGCGAGCTCATTACATCTAACGCCATTTCAATTTGGCTCAAAGCTGATTTGGAAACGCTTGTGCAGCGGGTAAAGCGCAAAGATAACCGACCGCTCCTTAAATCAGGCGACCCAGAGGAAATAATGGGTAATCTGCTCAAAGAACGCGAACCGTTTTATAGCTTGGCCAACGTCGTCGTCGAATCGCGCAATGAATCCCACGAAAGTGTTGTTGAAGCTGTGGCCGAAAGCTTGCTTGCTGAAATGCAAAATTAGAACGAACAATTAGCCAGTAAAGCTTAAAGGCCTAGTGCTTCACAGCCCCACCGGCAGATACATTTCGTCTTTAAACGTCATTTCGAAAACGGTAATTCGCACATTAAAGCTGGTAACCGTCCTTGGTTTTGAATAAATACCAAGGGGTAACCGTTATATAAATGAGGCCTGTGTGTCTGAAGTGCTCGACCCATCTCCTATCGAAACCGTCAACGTTGCCCTTGGCGATCGCTCTTATGATATTTTGATCGGCGACAATCTTATTCAATCAGCCGGTGAAGAAATCTTGGCGCGATTTGGTCAAGTTAATGTTGCTGTGGTGAGTGATGATAATGTGGCAAGCCATCACATGGCCCCGCTTATCCAAGCACTTGAAGAGGCTGGGCTTAAAGCAACTAAAATCGTTGTTGCACCCGGTGAAGCTTCCAAAAATTGGCAGGTGCTTGAAACGGTTGTTCACGGTATTTTATCCGCCAAACTTGAGCGCGGTGATCTTGTTCTCGCGCTTGGTGGTGGTGTGATCGGTGATCTTGCAGGTTTTGCAGCCAGCATCGTGCGTCGCGGTATGGCGTTTGTGCAAATTCCGACAAGTCTTTTGGCACAGGTCGATTCCTCCGTTGGCGGTAAAACCGGCGTAAATGCCCCCCACGGTAAAAACCTAATCGGTGCTTTCCATCAACCAGGTCTCGTGCTTGCTGATACCAGCGCTTTGGACACTTTGAGTGACCGTCACATGCGGGCTGGATATGCAGAAGTCGCTAAATATGGCCTCATCAATGATGACGCCTTTTTCTCTTGGCTAGAAGAAAACTGGAGTGATGTGCTGAAAGGCGGCGATGCCCGTCGCCATGCTGTTGCTACATCGTGCCGCGCGAAAGCCGCCGTTGTCGCCGCTGACGAAAAAGAAGCCGGCGAACGCGCTCTTCTTAATCTCGGTCATACGTTCGGCCATGCGTTTGAACGCGCCACAGGTTATTCAGACCGATTGGTGCACGGTGAAGCCATTTCCATCGGCATGGTGCTTGCCCATCGCTTTTCGTGCCGTATGAACTTAGCCTCAATGGATGACGTTAATCGCGTGAAAGCCCATTTTAATTCTGTTGGATTACCGACAGAGCTTTCCCATATACCAGGTGACCCTTTCTCTGAAGACGAACTGATGGACCATATTGCACAAGACAAAAAAGTAAGCCGTGGCGCACTAACCTTCATTTTAACCAATGGCATTGGTAAAGCATTCATCGCCAATGATGTGCCGCCTAGCGAAGTGAAGAGCTTTCTCGCTGAGAGCAAGGAGCTTGCCTAATGTTTGGTCTAACACCTGATCAATGGTTGCTTATTTTTGCGATTGCTGTGCTGATTATTATATCCGGTTTCTTTTCCGGTTCTGAAACAGCACTTACGGCTACATCGCGAGCACGTATCAACCAGTTGGAAAAATCCAAAGATAAAGTTGCAAGCCGCGCAGGTATCGTCGGCATTTTGATCCGCTCGAAAGAACGATTGATCGGCGCGCTTTTGCTTGGCAATAACCTCGTCAATATTCTCGCGTCAGCGCTGGCAACCAGCCTGTTCTTAAGTCTCTTTGGAGAAGCGGGCGTAGCCATTGCAACGATTGTTATGACATTGATCGTGGTGATTTTTGCTGAAGTTCTTCCCAAAACATGGGCAATATCAAACCCAGAACGTTTCGCACTCGCAATCGCACCTGTCGTTCGCGTAATCGTCGGCATATTCGCGCCGATCACCAGCATAATATCCGCCTTTGTTCGGTGGCTATTGGCGCGTTTCGGCATCAATGTTTTGGAAGACCAAAGTGTTTTATCAGGTGCTGACGAGCTACGCGGCACGCTCGATTTGATGCACGAAGAAGGTGCCGTTATCAAATCAGACCGCGACCGTGTGGGTGGCGTGCTCGATTTGCATGATCTTGAAGTTGAAGATGTGATGGTTCACCGCACCGAAATGGAAAGCGTGGACATTAATCTCGACAATGAAGAGCTGATTTCACGCATCCTGCAAAGCGCCTATACCCGCATTCCGCTTTATGATGGTGAGCAGGAAAACATTGTCGGCATCATCCATGCCAAATCGCTCTTTCGTGCCTTATCAGAAGTTGGCAACGATGCGTCCAAAGTGGACTTGATGGAGATTGCTCAAAAACCATGGTTCGTGCCGGTTACAACCTCATTACAGGTGCAGCTGAACCAATTCCTGCGCCGCCAATCGCATCTGGCCATCGTGCTTGATGAATATGGCGAAGTGGAAGGTTTGGTCACCCTTGAAGATATTATCGAAGAGATTGTTGGCGACATTTCAGACGAGCACGATATTGACCTTAAAGGTGTTGAGCCGCAGCCAGATGGCTCATTGATTGTCGATGGTGGTGTGTCGGTCCGTGATATTAATCGGGCGATGGACTGGTCTTTGCCAGATGATGAGGCGACCACGATTGCCGGATTGGTGATCCATGAAGCCCGCACGATACCTGAGCAAAATCAGCAGTTCACTTTTCATGGGCTTCGCTTCTTAGTTCTTAAGAAAGAGCGCAACCGCTTAACATCGTTGAAGCTGGTGCCAACACAGCCAGCAAAATAAAGTGGCTTTAAGCTCTTTGAAGCGCGCCCTTTATCGCGGTGACAAGCAAGGCGAGGGATGCAACCGCATTCCAGCCTGCAAAAGACAGCCCTAGCACCCGAAGAGCTGCTTCATCGCAAAAGACGGGTATCTGGTCTGGGTCAGCCTCAACGCTACCAAGTGGCGCAATGGTCGATGTTAAGTCGCCCGCACCGCAGCCTGCCGGACCCAGCCACCATTTCCATTCCACGCCTGCATGGCGAACCGCGAAGAATAAGCTGACCGCAAAAATGAGCGCGAGCGCAACAAACAATAGGCGCTGTACCTTTGGGGATAAGAAGCCACCCGTGCCAAGCACCAACAAAAGTGCGACCGGAATACCGAGATAATAAGGAAGGCGTTGCTGCAAACAAAGCGCACAAGGTTGATAGCCGCCAATCAGTTGAAACGCCCATGCGCCTGCCAGAACCAAACTTGCAAATACAAGAATAAACAGGGCGTTTAATCGACTGCTCATCAATGTCTCCTTAGATTAGTTTTATCAAGGCAAAACCGCCAATAAGAAGCACCATACCAACCGTGAGCGCAAGACCAAGACGTTTTTCGATAAAGGCTTGGATAGGCGGCCCAAAAGCCCGCACAAGACCAGCCACCAAGAAAAACCGCAACCCGCGACCAATAACACTGACCACCGCAAAGGTAAGCAGATCAAGCCCTGTTGCGCCTGAGAAGATCGTCAACACCTTATAAGGAAACGGCGTGACGGCCGCAAAGAACACGCCCCAGCCACCATATTCGTTGTACCACTCGGCCACTTGATCAAATTTTTCCGCCTTACCGTAAAAGCTCAAGATCGGCTCTGCCACCGCCTCATATAAAAACGCGCCAATCGCATAACCCAAAAACGCCCCAAGCACGGAAGCGACCGTGCAGATAAAAGCAAAGAACACCCAGCGATGTTTTTTCGCCAGCACCATCGGGATGAGAAGCACATCGGGCGGAATGGGAAAGAATGAGCTTTCGATGAAGGAAACACTTGCGAGGGCGGGCGTTGCCTTCTTCGTGCCTGCAAGCGCCAACAACCAATCATACATGCGCCGCAACCAGGTAACCTTCTCACCAGAGGGGGTGTTAGGGCTTTGAGGCTCAGTTTGTTGAGTGTCTGTCATCACAATATGCCTTGCAGAAATTGTTGGTTCTTATGAGGCGATATCAGAATCGCGGCCTTGAGATAAGAGGTGCTTTTTGAATTTTTATGACTAATTTGCAAATAGCAGCATTTGCCACCTTGACGTGAGCAAAAACAACCATATGATCGCGCAAATTCCAGACCTTCGGTGGCGGCAAGTTTCCCCCACCCAAGAACGCCCCCCTGGCGGAACTGGTAGACGCGCGGGATTCAAAATCCCGTTCCGCAAGGAGTGCCGGTTCGATTCCGGCGGGGGGCACCATTTTTTCGGTGAAAGAGCTGAAATATTGATCCCGTGAATCAATTTTAGAAAATCATGCCAAGCAGCAAAGCTGCGCGGCAGTGTAGTAAATGTGATTATCTGATACTCTTTGTTTGTTCTACTCTACCGAGTGATGACATATTGGCGCAAAGAAGAAAAATTACTCAGGAATTTTTAGCAACCATAACTATACCTAGTGTTGGTGAAGTCTGGATTGCTGACACAGAAATTCGTGGGTTTGGCCTTCGAATTCAATCTACTGGCCATGTTTCATTTTGCATTAGAACGAAAGATTATGCAGGTAGTGCTAAACGCCTTACATACAGAACGCACGAAAATTTGGATAAATTCTTTTCTTGGAGTTGGGATGACGGAAGGCAATTCTCAGATGAATTCTTTCGCCTAGCTGGACATCTTCAACATGCTCGCAATTGGGCTGAAAAAGAAATTGCGATTCTTAAACGCCATATCACGCGAGAACTGGCAGATGAAAACGAAACTCTCATAGAAGCTGAATATCAACAAATGAAACAGCGACACGGGGCAGCTCTTGGAAATATGGTTTTTGGTCGTCTCGTTGAAATTGTTTGCAATTATTATGACCCTTTAAAGTTTGAAATTGGTCGAGATCACAAATATGCAGATAGGCTTCGAAACGCGTTTGATCGTTTTGATCCCGCAGGAGAAAAGCGGCTGGTAAGAGTTCGTGATTTAGAACGTGAGACTATATGGCGTTGGATAAAGGAAGCGCAGTTATCTCGCGGAACACTTAAAGACCTGCGCACTCTTTTGAATATTACGTTCACTAATGTTGAGGAACTGGGTGGACCACGCAAAATCATAACATTCCCTAGACGTCCTCATTGGTTGGAGACGCATGAGCTTTCCAAGCTCGATGATAAATTTTATGCCAAGTTATCTGGCGCTGACAAAGAACGATTTTTGGCTTGTGTAACTAGTATTACTAAATGGAGGACCAAATTCTTTATTTTGATATGCTTAGAAATAGATACGCCAGTTAATCGTATTTTGAAGGGGCGGTGGTCAGAAATTGTCGCAGACCGTTGGGTGCCTTACGCGCCCGAAGACAATGGAAAATGGCAACGGAAATTTGAGTACATTGGGCCTCAATTACTCAGCTATTTAAAAGAGACGGCAAAAGCTGCAAGTGATGAAGGCATTGTTTCTGATTTTTGGTTTCCTAGTGCCCATAGGCCTGACTATGCAATTCAGAACATCACGCGCCATTGGAAATCGATTCTAATGGAGCTTAATTGGCCGCCTATATCCTTTGCAAAATTCACCAAACTATATCGCAGTCAAAAACCATTCCACCGATGGAGGAACATAGGAACAAACGAAGAGGCGGCATCGGTATTGCCAGCGCCATTTGGTAGGAATTAGATATTAGCCGAGCACTCGATAGATGAATGAACCAATTCATTCAGTTTGAAGTGTAGCATCAAAAATGGCATTTATGTCCTTTGAGTGTCCCACGGCTATATTAAAATCAATTAATTCTAATGAGGTTCGATTCCCGTCCACTAATTAAACCGCTTGAGAGAGTTCTGACTAACGGTTAGCTGAGAGTTGATTGTTGTCAAATACGTTATTCAAATATGGCAAAACTGTCCTGGTTGACACGAAACATTGCCTTATGAATTTTAAACCGCTGAAATATCGCAATGTTTTGCTTAGAACAGCGGTCTTCTGCGATTGTTATCGCTTGCAGCGGGATGTTTTAGACATATGTTCAAACGTGTGATGGCCATCACGAGTTGACCGACGAATTAAGGCATAAATGTCCGTTTGTGGGGGAGTATGAGAGGATGCAAAAATTATTCTCTTAGCCTTCAAGTGCTTGCGGGAATGTATACGCCCTTATCTGTGAATTTCTCTACTTGAGGCACAAATAGGAACAGTGCAGAGGTTGAAAACCGGTCGGTCTTTTATGAAAATCTTAGTGAAAGGATTAATTTTGAAACACTTGTCAAAAGCAGAAATTGCCATCATCAAAGCCCGGATTTTGCGTGGTGACGTATATCACGAAATTGCCTCTGATTTTCGTTTCAATCAAGGGCGCTGTTCTGATTTGAAATACGGCAGAATCTACGCCGAAATCGCACCAGCAAAACTAATTTAACTTATTTGAACGCTGCGACTTTCGTAGCGTTCAAATTTTCACCAATGGTCATCTTTCCTGTATCCAAGTCAACTTGGTGGGCGGGCGTGAAAGAAGGGCATTACCCGCAGCCTTTAAAACTTGGCCCCAAAATGACGGCGTGGCGTGTTGAAGATATTCGCACCCTCATCGCATCAACGCAGGGTTAAGTCATGTCTAGGCGCTTGTACCCTCATAATCGGGTGCGATATTGGTATACTTATGATCTTGACGAAATTTGCGCTCTGTTCGCTGATTTAGGCTTGCACCCGCAAACCATTCGTAAGTGGATTAAGAACGGCCTTAGTACAATTGATGCAGGCAAGCCTGCTTTGATCTACGGTCAAAACTTCATCGCCTTCCTGAAGAAGAACAACCAGACCAACAAATGCAAAACAGCATTTGATGAGTTTTTTTGTATGCGTTGCCAGGATGCAAGGCCCGTTTATAGAAGCGAGGTTTCCGCAACCCAGAAAGCCCAATTCGTGAAGGTTCAAGGAATATGCCGAGTGTGCAAGACGAGCATGTTCAAGAACTATAAAATGGCTGATTTGGCAGACCTCAAAAATATATTCAAGCTGGTTGATGTTTCGCAATTATATGATGACGCAAAACCCACCAGTAAGACTCACATAGCTGCACAGGACAAACAAGGCACAAGTGAGTCATTGCAAGGGGACTTGTTCTATGAAAGTTGATAGGAAGCCAGAGCGTTTTTGTGCCGCGAACGAGCGTATCAAATGTAAATACCGTCAGCACTTGCGATGCATTGGACAGAAGGATGAAAAGACTGTCCTTGCCAATCTGAAGCACATTCGTGATTTTGAGCTCTTTGTTAAATTCAAAGGCTTTGAATGCTTCAATGCGGATGTGGCGGATAAATATATTCAAGGCATGTTCAATGCTGAATTGTCCCTATCCTACATCACAGACAATATTCGCGCTCTCAAAGACTTTCTGAATTGGCTGGAACGCCAGCGGGGTTACCGTAGTAAGATCGATTACAATCACATCGATTATCTAAATATTTCTAGAAACCAACGCCGAGAGGCGAAGTCAGGTCTTTATCAAAAATCGTATAGCTATGAGCAAATCATAGCGGCCATTCGCAACATGCCCTCTGATACGGATAGAGGGATGAGGGAAAAAGCGATGGTGTCGCTCCAAGCTCTATGTGCATTGCGAATTTCAGAACTCAGGACCGTTAAGCTTCAAAACTTGATTGAAGAAGACGGAGCTTACTTTATTCACGTTTCACCCAAAAACATGCATGTGAAGTTTGCAAAGACCCGACAAGTTGTATTTGTTCCCTTGCCTAAGGATATTATCGGCAATGTCATTGGATGGCGGGATAGGTTGATAGAGATTGGCTTTAAACCAAATGATCCGCTGTTCCCGGCCACCACTCGTAACTTTAACGAACGAAACTTGTTCGAAGACAAATTGAAATCAGATGGCATAAAGTCTGACACTACAATTCGGAACATTTTCAAAGCATGTTTTGTCAAAGCAGGTTTCGAATATCTCAATCCGCATTCATTCCGCAAAACCATCGCTCGTTATGCACAAACCCAAAGTCCGCAGTTCTTGAATGCTGTGAGGCAAAATCTGGGACATAGTTCGATAGACACAACGTTAAGTAGTTATGGGCAATTGTCGGAATTAGATCAGAGGCGCACCATAACTGAAATTGCTTTTAACTGATGACTTAGCAATTGATCGAAAGGTTATTTTCTTTAATAGTATTGCGAAAATAAAAGATTGATACGCAAGCATGAAAAAAGAAATATCAGAGAACGCCAACATTACGGCTAACAGCAAACAAATTGACGTGCTGAAAGAGCATTTTCCAAATTGCTTTGATAAGGATGGCGCTTTTCAACCTCATAAGTTGGAAGAACTGGTAAAGGCATCGGGCTCTGATATTACCCGTGAAGGCTATACGCTCAATTGGCTTGGCAAGTCTTATGCACGGCTTTTGGCCAACGAAAATGTCAGAACGCTACTCGCGGCCAATGAAGAGCACAATTCAAAACCGGAAAATGCAAATTCAGAAAACTTGCTCATTCAAGGTGATAATCTTGAAGTCCTGAAACACCTCAAAAACGCCTATCGTGAAAAGGTCAAGATGATCTATATCGACCCGCCTTATAACACGGGTTCGGATGGCTTTGTTTACGCAGATGATCGCAAATTCACGGTTGAGCAATTGTCACAACTGGCAGGCATTGAAGACGATGAAGCCAAACGCATATTGGAGTTCACCCAAAGCAAATCTAATAGCCATAGCGCATGGCTAACTTTCATGTTTCCAAGGCTCTATATTGCTCGCGAACTCTTGCGTGAAGATGGTGTGATTTTCATTTCAATTGATGACAATGAACAGGCACAACTCAAACTACTTTGCGATGAAGTTTTTGGGGAAGAAAATTTTGTCGGACATCTTATGTGGAAGCGTAGGGTGAGTAGTGCACTTGATGAAAGCAATTTATCAACTGACCATGAAGGAGTGATCTGTTACAAGAAATCTGAATTTGAAGGATTTCGGGGAATTGCAAAAAATTTTAAAAATTACAAAAATCCCGATAATGACCCACGTGGTGACTGGATATCGGATAATTTAACTGTAGGCATGTCAGCCGCAATGAGGCCAAATCAAGCTTATGATTTGCTCGACCCAGAAACAGGCATATCCTACCCTCATAATCCAAATAGGGTTTGGGCCTTTATACCAGAAACAATGGATCGGATGATCTTGGAAGGGCGAATACTTTTCCCCTCAGATAATTCAAAACGACCGATGCAAAAACGTTTCAAAGGGGAATTAAAAACACAATTTAACCCGTACTCCACTCTTATGATGAACCATGTTGGGCTCAATAGTGAAGCTACAAAAGCGATGCAAAGTTTGTTAACCGGTAATATTTTTGAATATTCGAAACCATTGAGCTTGCTGCATACACTAACACTTCAAGTCACAGAGACTAGTGATTTAACTCTAGATTTCTTTTCAGGCTCTGGCACCACCGCACATGCAGTGATGGCACTTAATTCAGAAGATGGGGGCAATCGCAAATGCATATCAGTACAGCTGGATGAGCCAACCGATCCAAAATCAGAAGCTTATAAGGTGGGCTATAACACCATCTTTGAAATTACCCGTGAACGCATCAAACGGGCAGCAACGAAAATAAAAGAAGAAAATCCAGAAGCTAAATGTGATTTTGGCTTCAAGGAATTCAAAACTATTTCCCCTTTTGATGGCTATCTTGATGAGGCGGAAACACTAGAACAATATGAAGCATTTGAGGCTGAAAAACTGAGTGAAGAAGAGCGTAGACAACTCATGCTCACATGGCAGGTTTATGATGGGTTGCCTTTGCATTTGGAGCTAACCTCTATTCAGCTGGCAGGCTACGTGGCGCATCAGGGCAATGAACTGCTTTACTTCATGGATCAGGGGCTTGAGCTAAAGCACATTGTTGAACTCTTGGAGCGTATTGATCACGACAAGGATTTTGCACCGCGCAAGCTGATTATATTAGGTCAATTGCTCACCAGCAAAGCACAACGCGAAATCAGTGAGGCCATTCATTCCTATAACAATCGTAAGGGCATTGAACTCACCCTTGATATCAGGTTTTAGGTTATGTCCGGTTTTGTCTTTGAACGGAATTTGCCCCATCAACTAGCAGCCGTAAACGGTGTTATGGACGCGTTGGAAGGCATATCCGTTTTCCGTGATACATTCAGCACTCAAAACCCATTGTTGCAGTTTTTAGACGAACAAAAAAACTTGCGTCGAAGCATCGTTGATTTACAAAAATACGGTGGTTGGGAATCGCTCATAAAGACCGATGACATCAGTGAACTAATATTTGATATTTCCATGGAAACTGGCACGGGCAAAACATACGCCTATACCAAGACCATGTTTGAGCTTCACAAACAAACTGGCTTGCATAAGTTCATCATAGCAGTACCCCGTGTAGCAATTAAGGCTGGCACAGTAAGCTTTCTAAAATCCGATGCAGCAAGAGACCATTTCAGGCATGACTATGGTTCTGAAATTAAGGTGCATGAGGTGCAAAGTCAGCAAAAATCAAAATCCAAAAAAGAACGCCTTCCACAAGCCATCGCCGATTTTTGTCGTGCAGATAGCAACCTCAATAAAAACGCCATACATGTGCTGGTCATCAATGCAGGTATGATCAACTCGAAGACAATGGAGAAGTCTTTTGACGTGGCCTTATTTGATGAATTTGGCATACCTCATGAAGCGATTGCTAATACCAAACCTGGTTTGATCATTGATGAACCTCATATGTTTAAACGTGGTAATTCCACTTATAAAAACCTGATGCGTTTCAAGCCACAATTCACCCTGAGATATGGCGCTACCTTCGATGATGATTTGGTCAATCTTGTATATCAACTGAATGCCATAGAAGCCTTCAATCAGGACTTGGTTAAAGGTGTAACAGCGCATGTTGAAGAATTTCCGGAGGCACAAAATACTGTTTTGAGGTTGATTGAACTAGACGGGAAAGAAGCCAGCTTTGAGCTCATTGATGCAGGAAATAAAAGCCGACACCGTCTTACCAGCAAAGCAAGCTTTGAAAGCGTTCACCCTGAAATGCAGGGACTTCATATTGAGGCAATGAATAAATCAAAAACCGTTCTTTCCAACGGTATGGAATTGAAAAAAGGCGATAGACTGAACCCGTATTCCTATGCCGAAACCTTGCAGGAAAAAATGATCCAAAATGCAATCAGCCAGCATTTTGAAAATGAACGGGAATTGTTCTTGCAAAGCCCACGAATTAAACCCCTGACACTTTTCTTCATAGATAATATAAAAAGCTATCGTGAAAAAAATGGTGCGTTACGTATGCAATTTGAAGCGATGGTAAAGGCCCATGTTGCGCATCTTATCAACAAGGAAGTAAATGCTGATTACAAGGCCCATTTGCAATCAGCCTTGAAAGACCTTTCAGCCCTTCACGGCGGGTATTTTTCAGCAGATAACTCCGGTAAAGATGAGAAAATTGAAAAGGAAACCCTTGAGATACTTCATGACAAGGAAACCCTTTTGGATTTCAATAATCCACGACGTTTCATCTTTTCTAAATGGACATTACGTGAAGGCTGGGACAATCCAAATGTCTTCACAATCTGCAAATTAAGATCATCAGGCAGCGAAACATCAAAGCTGCAGGAAGTAGGTCGTGGCCTACGCTTGCCCGTCACAGAGTACATGACACGTGATAAATCCAAAAGCCACTCACTACACTATTTTGTAGACTTCACGGAGACAGATTTTGTTGCAAAACTGGTCAATGAAATCAATGAACAGGGAAGCGCTACGCTTAACCAAGACAAACTTATAGATGAACTAATTACCTCTATTTTGCAGCACTACAATGAGTACGCAGATGATGAAGCCTTGTTGGAATTTTTGGATGATAAGGGGATAATAAATAGAAAGAACGAATATAAAGCAGGCGGCTTTGACCAATTGCGCGAATTGTTTCCAGCAGCTTTTGATACAGGTTTGAAAAAAGGAAAAATTAAAAAATCGGGAAGCGATAAACCTAAAGCAACTATCCGCAAGGGTAAATATGAAGAGCTAAAACAGCTTTGGGAGCAAATCAACCAGAAGGTTGTGCTTGAATATCAAGTTAAGGATGAAAGCGGCTTCAAAGCACTTTTCCAAGACTATATTTCCAATGCGCTTGATGATTTTGAAGCAACTGGTTCAAAGACGGTCACTACTAAAATTACGGTTGAAAGCAATCGCGTAGGCCAATCAAAAGGTATTTCCGAAAGCAAAGTTCTACCCTTCAAACTCATGACTTACAAAGAGTTTTTGCAAGGCCTTGCAATTGCACTTTCACTAAACATTCATTCGCTTCATGAAGTCTTTTTATTGCTTAAGCAGAATAAGAAATTAGAAATAGACCATTACTTAAGCCAGTCAACCATTCGAAAGCTGAAGTCCGGCTTCAATGATTATCTGATGCAAAATGCCTATGGCAAATTTCAAATCAGTTACCAAAAAACCAGCAATAAAATTCATCCAACAAAGTTCACAACCAAAGATGGAACCCCGCATGAAAATATTGCCAGCAATGACGTTGGCACCATGTTTGAAGATGGACTTGCACCAAAAGATTACCTGTTTGATGAAATTTTTTATGATGGCGAATTGGAGCTACAAAACATCAAGGAAGAAATTGACGAAATAATCGTTTATTCCAAGATACCTAAAAATTCTATCAGGATACCGCTAGTAGGTGGTGGTACATATTCACCTGATTTTGCCTATGTAATTAAAGGACGTGATGGCAAATCTGATATCAACTTGGTCGTGGAAACCAAAGGTAAGAATGAACTCGATTTATCGGAGTTGGAAAAGAAAAAAATAGAACATGCCAATTCGTTTTTTGCTGATCTCAAACATGGAACAAAAGTGCATTTCCATCGCCAACTTAGTAGCGATAAGATGCTTTCTATTATCAAGGAAGTTAGAGGGTAAATTTTGATCCCAGATTATCAAAGCTTAATGCGACCAGTTCTTGAATGTGCTGAGCCTAATGAAGTAAGTGTTGCTGACGTAGTAACTAAGCTAGCAGACAAATTAAACTTAAGTGAAGTTGAACGGAACCAGCTTTTACCAAGTGGCAAGCAAACCACATTTAGTAATAGAGTCCAATGGGCTCGAAGCTATCTTAAAATGGCTGGTTTAGTGAAAAATCCTAGGCGTGGATTTTTTGAAATAACAGACCGTGGAAAAGAAGCATTAGCTCAGTCGGATCTTGAAATAAACAACGCATTTCTTAGCCAGTTTGAGGAATTTCAAGCTTTTCAAAAACGAGGGAAAGGACCAGGAGGAAATAATGACCAGTTGCCATCGGATACAACTATAAAAGAAGTTACACCCGATGAAATACTGCGAAATGCCCACGCTGAAATAAACCGCGCACTTGCAAACGAGTTGCTAACAAAAATAAGAGAAGCTAATCCTGCATTTTTCGAGCAATTAATAATCGACCTATTGATTTCGATGGGATACGGCGGAACATCATACAATGCTGGTCAGGCACTTGGAAAATCTGGTGATGATGGGATAGATGGAGTAATCGATCAAGACCCACTGGGTGTTGACCAAATCTATTTGCAAGCCAAAAGATATGCGCATGGGAATAATGTTGGTTCTGGTGCCATGCGTGATTTTTTTGGTGCATTAAGCCTAAAGAAGGCGACAAAGGGTATTTTTGTCACAACTTCCAAATTCAGCACTTCAGCAATCCAAACGGCAAATGATCTTGGTACTCGCATTGTATTGATTGATGGTGAGCAACTAAGCAAGTTAATGATCCGCTATAGTATAGGGTGTCAAAGTGAAGAGGTTCTTCATTTGAAGAAATTAGATGATGGCTATTTCGAAGCTGAATAAGAGCAAGAATCACATTTTGGGGTATAATTGGGGGTATATTGTAAATCGAATTATATTTTATAATTTAATAACAATTAGATAGATAGTTAATCACAGTGTGGCGGGGACTATTTTTGTCCAATGCAATCCAACTTGGTTTGGAAACACCTGATATAAAAAGGGCTGAGGATGGGGGTGCTGCCCCTAATTTTAATGCTCACACCCTGAAATTAGGCTGCTTGAACGGTGAGCTATTCGAGATAATGCGCACACACAAATTGCGAATGGCATGGCCTCCAATGGAAAGGCGAAAGGAAGGAAGCTCTTTAATCGACTCCAATTTTTTGGGACAAATTCCGTTCAAAAATGGAGGAGCTTGCGCGGCTCAATTCACCTTTATCATCCGTAATGAGCTCGCTTGCCGCTACACGGTCAAAGAGTGGTTTTTTAGTAGAACCGCGCGGGGGAGCGCGGTTCTAGAAACTTGTTATGCATATTTTATTATGCGGTGCCGCGAACTGGGCGGTTGTTTTCGATGTTGAATTTCATGCCATCCAGCAGCTCTTCTAAATCAGGGCGTGATGCAGGGCCGTTTGAGATATCAACAAGCATGAGCGATCCATCTGGACGAATTGCAAATGTACCTGGTTCAGCAAATAGGCTGTCGGTTTCTGCGTCCGACAAAGGCTCAGAAACATAAACACCCAAAGAACGCATTTGAGCTTCTGTCATGCCGTAGCAAAGATCAAAATTCCAACCGAATTCTGCTTGGTCTGCGAGCGCTTTTTCTTTGGTATCAGCAGACACTACCACAATATCCATAACCTCGGTCCATGAGGTCAAAGCGGCATTGAGCTTGTTCAAGTAACGTTTGCAACGCGGACAATGTTTGCCGCGATAGACAACCAGCATTGTCCAACGGTCTTTAGGTTCACCAATTGCAATGTTGTCCCCGCCTGCCACTGATGGGAAGCTAGTGGGTGCGATTTGGGCACCAACATTTGGCTTTGCAGTTGTCATTCAAAATACTCCGAGTGTTTGTTGTGTACGTCTGTTATTACGCTATCTAAGCGGGCGAAATGCTGTCGAGCAACGGTTGTTGCCTCTTTGACCGAGCCATCCTTGAGTGCTTTGGCCAGCTTTTGATGGTCGTCAAAAAGGGTTGCAGACTCGTCTTTTCTATCCAAACTGAGAAGGCATAAGCGGTCCATCTTGTTCTTACATTCTTCAATCGTATCAAATGCCGTCGCGCAATCACCAAGGTCGCATATCAGTTTGTGAAAGTAGTAGTCGAGTAGGTGAAACTGGTCCGCCTGCGCGTTTGATAGGGCTTGTTGTTGTTGTTGTAAATTTTCATCTAGAGCTTGAGCACGTTCCGCGTCCCAGATGGCGCAGGCTCGCTGAACGACCTCAAGCTCCACCGCAAGGCGAACAAACCGTGCGTGGGCAATTCTCTGCATGGAAAATCCACGCACTTCCGTGGCCCGCTGAGGGCGGATAAGGAGTAGATCGAGGTGTTCCAAACGGTTAAATGCATCGCGGACAGGCTGGCGCGAAACGCCAAAGCGTTGCGCAATATCAGCTTCAGACAATTTTGATCCGGGTAGGATGGCTAGTGATGAGATTTCTTCATGCAATTTTTCAAACACAACATCGGTTGTTGTGCGTCTCGGCGATTTTTCAGTCCATTTCCTCATCAGTCTTCTTTCATTTAGACCGTGATCAAGCGATCAACTCTATATTCTCTAGAAACACAAACAATCTCAATCTGCTAGCATAATTGCTGACGTCTCAAGCGTGCTTGTAACGATAGTTTTGTACAACCTAGCTGAAAAAATAGCTATTGACAATACTAGTATACTAGTCTTCACTTGCATTCAACAGCATAAAGTTTTTGAGCAATAAGGTTGAGTGTATGTCGTCTAATTCTGAATCAGCGTCTAATAATCTCGTTGGAAAAATTGCCATCGTTACAGGCGGAGGCAGAGATATTGGCCGCGCATGTGCAATGAAATTGGCAGCCAACGGCGCTGCAGTCGCAATCAATTATCATAGTTCATCAGACGGCGCAGACAGTGCTGTCAGCGAAATTACAGCAGCAGGTGGCAAAGCATTCGCGATGCAGGGCGACATGACATCCCAAGCTGATGTTGATGCACTGATTGCAAAAACGGCTGAAACATTCGGCGATCAAATTGATATGCTGGTGCATGTTACTGGCGGGCTGGTTGCTCGCAAAACATTAGCAGAGATGGATGTTGATCACTGGGACTATGTGATGGCTCTTAATGCGACATCATTTATGCGTACTGCCAAAGCGGTCGTACCTCATATGAAAAACGGTGGCTCTATCGTTGGTTTTGCAAGTCAAGCTGGGCGTGATGGTGGCGGACCTGGTGCGAGTGCATATGCAGCATCTAAGGGTGCTGTGATGACCTTTACGCGTGGGCTAGCCAAGGAGCTTGGCCCCAATATTCGAGTTAATTCTATATGCCCTGGCATGATTGATACAGATTTTCATAACACTTTCACGAAGCCCGAAGTGCGTTCGCATGTTGCCAATGTCACTCCGCTAAAACGTGAGGGTACGCCAGAAGACGTCGCAAATTTGACGGTTTATCTAGCATCGGACGAAGCATCTTTCATTACAGGCGCCAACATTGACATCAATGGGGGCATGCTGTTTTCCTGATCAGCTATAGCTGTTCTACTAAGTCCAACGACATCATCCATGGGAGGAATTAAGATGTACAAGAAACTTTCAGCCAAATTATTAGGCGCAGCGACGGCCTTGTCATTGCTGACAGGCATGGCCACTGCTGCTGACTGGCGTGCATGGAATATCCACAACGACGGTCACCCAAACACAGCAGCGATGGATCGGTTTGCAGAGCTCGTCAATGCCGGCACTAAAGGCGAAGTTAGCCTTCAAATATTCCATGGCGGCGTTCTCGGCAATCAGCCTGACGCTTTGGAGCAGGTTCGCATTGGTGCAATCGAAGCTGGTAACTTTAACCTTGGCCCAATCGGCCCGATCGTTAAAGAAGCAAACCTTGTGTCACTGCCTTTCATCTTCAAAAGCGTCCCACACATGTTCCGCGTCCTTGACGGTGAAGCTGGTGAAATCGTAGCAAAAGGCATGGCTGACGCTGGTCTTCTACCCCTTGCCTGGTTTGATGCTGGTGCGCGTTCATTCTACGCGCAAAAAGCAATTGAAACGCCTGCAGATGTCCAAGGTCTGAAAATCAGAGTGATGAACAATAACCTGTATACAGCGATGATCTCAGCAATGGGTGGTAATCCATCACCAATGGCTTTTTCTGAAGTTCAACAAGCGCTTAAAACCGGTGTTGTTGATGGTGCGGAAAACAACTTCCCATCCTTCAAAAACGTTGGTCACTTCGAAGTCACTAAAAACTACTCACTGAGTGAGCACCTTATCATTCCTGAGTGTATTTGCGTAAACACTGCAAAATACAATGCATTGTCAGCGGACCTTCAAGCGGCTGTAAAAGAGGCAGCTCAAAAAGCCGCCCTTTACCAGCGTGAGTTGTGGTCAGTTCAGTCTAAGCAAGCTCGTCAAGACGTTGAAGCTGCAGGCATCAAAGTGAACGAAATTGCTGACAAGGCTCCATTCCAAAATGCAATGGATTCAGTTTATGCAGAATATTTAAAAGCGAACCCAGATATGCAGAAACTTGTCGATCTCGCAAAGGCGACAAAATAACCTGTAGTCTAGGCTAGATTAAAAGTGCCCGGCGTCATCCAAGATGCCGGGCTTTTTTGACGGAGAAAACAAATGCACAAATCAGAAGAACCACCGGTTTTTTTGCAAAAAATGAATGCGGTATATGATGTCATTTCTCGTGTCTGTGTTTTTTTAGCAGGCACTGCAATCGTCGTGATGACTGTGATTTTTGCATGGTTGGTATTTGGCCGTTACGTATTGAATGATACGCCAACTTGGGTAGAGCAGGTTTCCCTTCTCCTCATCATGGTCATCGCATTTTTAGGCGCAGCAGCAGGCGTCAATAATAATACGCACTTGTCCGTCAACATTTTCCGCAGCATCGTACCCGCTTGGTTGCGCACCATATTTGTCATCGCAACCGATACAGCCATGATGGTCTTTGGTGGCATGATGTTTTGGTACGGTATTCAACTTACCCAATTTAAATGGGGCACACTTATCCCGTTGATCAATCTCCCAGAAGGACTGCGATCACTACCACTGACACTTTGTGGGTTGTTTGTTTTCTTATTTTCCGCTGGCCACCTGATCCGCTTGTTTCTTGGGCATGATCAGCGTGAAGACACTATTGAGTAGAGACGAATATGGGGATTTTGCTTCTTTTAACCGTTTTCATTACCTGCGTTGTCATTGGCACGCCTGTTGCCTTCGCTTTGGGTATTGCTGCTCTTTCAGCGTTTTGGTTTGAAGGGCTACCTCTGTTTATCGCTTTTCAACGCGTTGTTGCTGGTATTAATGTTTATGCTTTCATGGCGATCCCGTTCTTCATTTTCGCGGGCGAGCTTATGTTCCATGGCGGTATCGCAATTCGGTTAGTGCGATTTGCTGAAGCAGCCGTTGGCGCTGTACGCGGCGGACTTGGCATTGTGAATGTTCTTTCCTCAATGTTGTTTGGCGGCATTTCTGGATCAGCTGTTGCTGACATTTCAGCGCTTGGCTCCATTCTTGTTCCTGTGATGAAAGATAAGGGTTACGACGCGGACTACGCAGTGAACGTCACCGTGACATCTTCCATTGCCGGCATCATCATCCCGCCTAGTCACAACATGATCATTTATGCTCTTGCAGCAGGTGCAGGTGTGGCGGGCTCCGTATCAATTTCCCAGCTGTTTCTTGCTGGTGTTGTGCCGGGTGTGTTGATGTGCCTCTGTCTTGCAGTGGCTGCTTACGTCGTTGCGGTGAAACGGGGCTACAGGGCTGAAAAGTTTCCAGGCTGGTCTGCACTCGTGATGTCATTCCTGCTTGCTACACCAGGCCTTTTGACCGCGGTCATCATTGTAGGTGGGGTTCTTTCAGGTATTTTCACCGTTACTGAATCTGGTGCATTTGGTGCGATGTACGCTTTGGTGGTTACGGTCTTTGCCTATCGCAGCCTCAGTTGGCAGGGTTTTAAAACGGCTGTTGTATCCTCCGTACGCACGACATCCATGGTGATGATCCTCATCGCCTGTGCTGGTGCTTTTGCCTATATGCTGACCTTCTACCGTGTTCCTGACAAAACTGTGGAATTGGTAACTGGCATTACTGAAAACCCAATTATGATCTTGCTGATGATCAATGTTGTGCTGCTTATTCTTGGCATGATTATGGATATGGCAGCCCTGATCCTAATTTGCACGCCGATCTTCCTGCCTGTGGCCCACAGTCTCGGTATGGACCCGTTGCAGTTCGGTATCATGATGTTGGTCAACCTCGGCTTAGGTCTTTGCACTCCGCCAGTGGGTACGTGCCTATTTGTCGGCTGTGCAGTTGGGAAGTTACCGATTGAAAAAGCGGTGAAAACGATCTGGCCGTTTTACATCGCGATTTTCGCCGCCCTCATGCTGATCACCTTCATTCCGGCAATTTCACTAACTTTGCCAAACTTACTCGAAAACTAGCTACGTGCGTAAATCATCCACTCCATTGCGCAGGTGAGCTTGTCACCGCAGGTGCTTTCTTAAGCGCCTGCGGTTTTTGCATATTTAGGTAGTCTTATTGCGTGATGACACAGGCTGAAATCTTCACGATATGAGACATTGCCAACGACGAACAATACTTGCCGATAGAAGCTTAGGCGTATCACTCTCCCAGCGAAGCCCCACATCGCCTGTCTGCAGTGCATGGGGAGAATGTAGAAAAGCTTGAAATGGCGGACAGACAGGGATTCGAACCCTGGAGACGGTCACCCGCCTACACACTTTCCAGGCGTGCGCCTTCGACCACTCGGCCACCTGTCCTGCTATACGCACGGGTTGGAAATCCCGTGGGGTCTAAGATAAGCGCACGCCTATCTTAAATGGACTGCTTTGAGAAACAAAGCATGGGCGCCTTCGACCACTCGGCCACCTGTCCAATAACCACCAAGGCGAAAAAGTCCTTGGTAGCAGAGGCGGAATATACTGAACAATAACGTGAGCGCAAGTGGGCATTTGCATTTAGCCGAGAATAGCTTATCTAACCCTCATAAACCCTTTTCACTTCTGGATAATATACCCATGATCCGTGCTTTTTTTCGCTATATCGGATATTTGCTTTTGGCAGTCGCATTCATTGCGTTGATTTTGGATGGGGTGGCGTTTCTTGCAACGGGTGAATTCAAGCCTGTTATTGCTGGTAAAACGTGGACAGACCTTGCTCCTGCATCGCTCAACCAGTTTCAATTCGCGCTGCAAGAGCACCTTGGCTTGATTTGGTTTTGGGACAATGTCGTTCAAAACTTATTGCTTCAGCCAACAGCCGCCGTATTGGCAGGCTTTGGATTGTTTTTCTGTTTGATCGGTCGCAAGAAGAAAAAGAAAGAGGGCTTCACTACCTAGCCCTTCTATCCGATCGTTATGCTGATCGGCTCAAACCCATCGACACCGCCTTCAAGTTGATCGCCCGCTACAACAGCGCCGACACCAGCTGGTGTGCCTGTCATGATAAGATCACCTGGGGCGAGCGCGACTGACCTTGATAAAATCGAGACATGCTCTTTTACGTCCCAAATCATATCGGCCACATCCGCGTCCTGCTTCATTTCACCGTTGACTGAAAACCAGATGCGGCCTTGCTCTAGGGTTGAGAAATCTGAGAGCTTTGTGAGCGCTGCCATGGGTGCTGATTGATCGAAGCCTTTACCTAAATCCCACGGGCGACCCATTTCTTTGGCAACGCCTTGAAGGTCGCGACGGGTAAGATCAATACCAACACCAGCCCCCCAAATATGATCATAGACGTCGTCTTGCGCGATGTTTGCGCCTGCTTTGCCGATTGCGACGACCAGCTCGATCTCATAGTGCAGGTTCGAGGTTTCAGGCGGGTAGGGCACGGTTGAGCCGCTATCCACCACGGCATCAGCTGGTTTGGTGAAAAAGAACGGTGGCTCGCGGTCTGGGTCTTTTCCCATTTCGCGGGCGTGAGCTGCGTAGTTGCGGCCAACGCAGAAGATGCGGCGCACAGGAAAGCGGTCTTGGCTATTCGCGACAGCAACAGAGGCTTGTTCTGGCGGGGTGATTACATAGTTTGTCATTTAACATTACTTTCATTGCTACGGCGCTCACGTCGCTCTTTAATTACCGCGCTTTTCGCGGCTCTTTAATTACCGCGCTTTTCGCGCCAGAGGCCGCATTTTTCTTGTACGGGCCGATCAGAATAAGAAAACAGCACCGCGTCTTCGTTTGTTTCATGCGTAACGTCATACCAGCTCGGCACGACGAACACATCGCGCGGTCCCCAGCTAAAGGTTTCGCCATTGATGGTGGATAAGCCAGAGCCTTCTACGCCCACAAACACCGTCGCGTCCGTTGAGCGGTATGGCAGGGTTTTGAAGCCTTTGGGTAGAAGCTGCAAGCAGGTGCCAATGGTCGGCATCGCCCAGCCGCCATCGACTGGATTAACGTAACGCATTTTAAGACCGTGATAAGGGTCCCACTCATTGGAGCGCTTCATCATTTCTAACGCTGCGCGGGAACGCTCATAGGGGTAATTGAAAATCGGCGATGTAGCCGCCACTTTCTCATAGCCAAGCGGCAACATATTCGCACCGAAGCGGGCGAGGGAATCGTCATCTGGCTTGGTGATTGGCTGACTGTCTTCGCCCAAGCCTTCTGCGAAAGAGGCGTCTAAGAATTGCACCAACGGAATGTCGAGGCCATCAAGCCAGAACACAGGATCTTGGCTATCGTTGCCGTGGTCGTGCCATTCCCAGTTGGGCGTGATGACGAAGTCGCCGAAATGCAGCTCAGTCTTTTCGCCACCCACAGCGGTGAACCCGCCGGATGCTTCAAGCACGAACCGAAGCGCTGATTGCGTGTGACGGTGAGCGGGGGCGACTTCATCGGGCATCACGCATTGCACACCGCAATAAAGCGAGGTGGTGACTTTCGATGTCCCTTTAAGGCCCGGATTTTCTAAAATGAGAACGCGGCGTTCTGCTTCTTTGGCGGAGATGAGGCTGGAGGCTTCAATCAATCGTTCGCGCACTTGGGTGTAACGCCACAGATACGGCACGCAATTGCTTTTAGGCTCTGGCGTGATGATGCCCGCCATCACGGACCAAAGGGCGCGCATGCTTTCTGGTTCTATGGCGTCATAGAAAGCTTGTCGCTCTGTGTTGTTTTCAGGGGTGGTGCCTGCCATGAATTCCTCCCGCGCATTTCCATCAAACGGTAGCGCGGGAAGTTGATTTCAGCAATGGGGGTCTCCCCCCAAAATAATCGAGCTTACTTATTCGGCCCAATCATCAATTCAGGGCGTACATATTTGTCGAACTCTTCTTCGCTCAACAGACCAAGCGCCAAGGTTTCTTCCTTAAGCGTTGTGCCGTTTTTATGGGCCGCTTTGGCGATCTTCGTCGCATTGTCATAGCCGATATATGGGTTCAGCGCTGTCACGAGCATGAGCGAACGTTCCATCAAGGCTTTGATGTTGTCCTCATTGGCTGTGATGCCTGAGACGCAACGGTCAGTGAAGGATACGGCCGCATCGCCCAGAAGCTTGATCGACTGCAACATGGCGTAGCTCATCACTGGGTTATAAACGTTCAGCTCAAAATGGCCTTGGCTACCTGAAAACGCAATTGTTGTTTGGTTGCCCATCACCTGCGCACAAACCATGGTCATGGCTTCACACTGTGTCGGGTTCACTTTGCCCGGCATGATGGAAGAACCTGGCTCATTTTCTGGCAATGACAATTCACCAAGACCAGAACGCGGGCCAGAACCCAGAAGACGAATATCGTTTGCAATCTTAAACAGCGATGCTGCCACTGTGTTCAAGGCACCGTGGGCATAAACATAGGCGTCATGACCTGCGAGTGCTTCGAATTTGTTGGGTGCTGTGCGGAACGGAAGGCCTGTAATGTCTGAAACTGCGCCTGCAAAATCGCTATCAAAACCAACTTTAGAATTCAAACCCGTACCAACAGCCGTGCCGCCTTGCGCCAATTCATAAAGACCGTCCAGCACTTCTTCCACGCGCTTAATGCCCATGGCAACTTGGTGGGTGTAGCCTGAAAACTCTTGGCCCAATGTGAGCGGCGTCGCGTCTTGTGTGTGCGTGCGGCCAATTTTGATGATGTCTTTAAATTCGTTCTGCTTGGCTTCAAGCGCTTTATGCAAATGCTTCAAACCCGGCAAAAGCACATCGTTGATTTCACGCGCTGCGGCAATGTGCATCGCTGTTGGGAAGGTGTCATTTGATGACTGACCCATGTTGCAATGATCGTTCGGGTGAACTGGTTCTTTAGAACCGATAACACCACCCATAATTTCAATCGCGCGGTTGGCGATCACTTCATTGGTGTTCATGTTCGATTGAGTGCCTGAACCCGTCTGCCAAACCACGAGGGGGAAATGGCCATCCAACGCGCCGGAGGCAACTTCGGAAGATGCCTGTTCCATCGCCTTCGCGCGGTCATCATCAAGCTTGCCCATCTTGTTGTTTACGCGGGCAGCGGCCTGTTTGACGATGCCAAGCGCATGGATCAAAGGCGTCGGCTGCGTCTCGCCACCGATCGGGAAATTCATAATAGAACGCGCCGTCTGCGCCCCATAATACATGCCTTCAGGAATATCGAGGGAACCGAAACTATCGCTCTCTTGGCGTGCAGGTATTTTAGACATGGAAACTCTCCGCAAAATGGACTGGATTTGCAGCGCACAATAGCGGGATTTTTGGGCGAGGCAAGGGTGGGGGGAGTTTGACTTTCAAAAGGAGATCGACGTTATCTAAGAGTTGCATAAAAAAAATTGAGCATTACTCTCAATTGCTAACGCTACAATACTTCACAACTGAGGTTTACTAGATGTCTGCCGACGGCCCCGATGATGGATGGACAAATGAAGTCATCGCGTTTCTCTCTAGCAACATTCGAAGGCTTGACGACAATAGTGGTTGGGATCACGTTTTTATTTCTGCCTATCAAATGGGGTGTATGGCGCTAATTGAGCTGGGACAAGCATATGAAGAAGACGCTAGAGTTTATCGAATAGAGAGCCCTAAAGTACCAACAATTCTTCCTCGTTGGGATGACGTGTGCTTCGCAGTATTAGTTGTTGCTCGACAAAACGGCTTGATCAATTATCGCTATAAAGATGGTTCGATGGCGCCTGACCGATTGGCTGTGAAGGGCTTTCGTGTCCAATCGGAACATAAAAGACCAGAACCCATTCCCAACATCCAGCCAAAAAACAGATTAGGCTATGCCCATGCTAAAGATGAGCTTCTTTCGTTATTATTAGCACTAGGCCTTACTGATAATGGCTTATGGACTGCTCGCGCTGAAACTGTGCTTTGGCGCGAACAACCAAAAGAATGGCAATTGGATGTTAGGGCAGACCCACGATTTGAAAATGCCGCCAATTATGCTGTCGAAAAGATGCCTGACCACATAAGGGCAGAAATCAAAGCAACAGTGACGATTACGAACGAAGATGTGGATGCAGCCATTGTCACAATGAAAAAGGAAATAAAAGAACTACGTGAGAAATATGGCCCAAAAGCACGCATTGGCGGTTCAACCGATGCCAAAAGCATCCGCAAAAGTCTCGAGTTTCAAAGATCTAATAGTTTAGATTGGATTTTCTATCGCAATTGGCGGTTAGATACTGGGTGGTTATCTGAAGCGGAAGCGGCAAGAGCATTGGATATTTTCCACGACCCACTTGCCCAAGCAATGAAGCATGAGGTGATCGCGCGGCTTTATCCCGATTTCTCTTCACGTTAAGCATTGGAACTACACTCCACACCCCCAACCTTGAATCCCTTTCACCCCATCCCCACATAACCCCTTATGAAACGCTTGCTTCTCACAGCTCTTCTCACTCTCGCCCCAACAGTCGCGATGGCTGATTGTGTGGTCTTCCTCCATGGCTATGCCCGTTCTCCAGCTTCGTTTTCGGTGATGGAGAAGGTGTTTCAGCATAAGGGTTTTGACACCACCAAGGTTGGCTATCCGTCCAAAGAGCTGGAAATTTCAGAACTTGCCGACATCGCCGTTCCGGAAGCGGTTGAGCGTTGTGAGGGGAAGGCTGGCAATATTCATTTTGTTACCCATTCGCTCGGCGGGATTTTGGTGCGGGATTATTTTGCGCGTCAGTCAATCGACCGCCTAGGCCGCATCGTCATGCTTGCGCCGCCCAATGATGGCTCCGCGATTGTCGATAAGCTCGGCAAGACGAAGCTTTTCAAGAAACTCTCTGGCCCCGCTCTTCTTGCCCTCACAACGGGTGAGCAAGGCAAGCCGGGTAAGCTTCCTGCCGTAAAATTCGAACTCGGCGTGATCGCGGGTAAGCGCTCGGTTAATCCGGTCGGTTCATATCTTTTAGAGGGTCCAGATGATGGGGCGGTGACGATTGAAAGCACCAAGGTTGACGGCATGAAAGACCATATCGTCTTGTCTGCCACCCATACCTTCATGATGAACAATCCGAAGGTAATCAGCCAAGCAGCCCATTTCATTCAACAAGGGCAGTTTAAGCGCTAAGTAGGGGCGCCCTATTTCTGTCAATAAGCGCAGAACCCCTTCTGACCCTTAACACTCTCGCCATCTGGCTCATCACCTTTCTTCATCTGGTCTGTAGATAAAGCTCCTCTTTTTTTGCGAAAAGTCATAAAGTGCTATTTCTGTGCTAGATTCTTCAAAAATGAAGGAAAGTTTTGGTGGTCAACGACCCAATTTTAGAAAAATCACCTCATGTGTCAGATGAAGTGCGTAAGACCACTTGTTATATGTGTGCGTGTCGTTGCGGCATCAATGTTCACCTGCGTAATGGTGCGGATGGTAAGCCGAAAATTCGCTACATTGAAGGAAATCGCGATCACCCGATCAACAAAGGTGTTTTATGCGCCAAGGGTTCTGCGGGCATCATGCAGCATTATGCGCCCTCACGGTTGAAGAAGCCGTTGAAGCGGGTTGGTGAGCGCGGTGAAGGCAAGTTTGAAGAGATCGAATGGGACGAAGCGCTTGGCATGGCGCAAGATTGGCTTGCTGCCATTCGCAAAGATGACCCTAAGCGTCTTGCATTCTTCACAGGCCGTGACCAATCGCAATCTTTCACGGGCTGGTGGGCGCAGCAATATGGCACGCCAAATTTTGCAGCCCATGGTGGGTTTTGTTCCGTCAATATGGCGGCGGGTGGCATTTACACTTTTGGCGGTGCCTTCTGGGAATTTGGTGCACCGGATTGGGAGAAGTCTGAATTCTTCATGATCTTTGGCGTGGCGGAAGATCACGATTCCAACCCGATTAAAATCGGCCTTTCAAAACTAAAAGAACGCGGCAAGAAAATTGTCGGCGTGAACCCCGTGCGCACGGGCTATAACGCCATTGCAGACGAATGGGTTTCCATCACACCTGGCACAGACGGCTTGTTCGTTTTATCGCTGGTGCATGAACTTTTAAAAGCTGGTTACGTGGATGTGGATTACCTCATTCGCTACACCAACGCGCCGTGGCTTGTGATCAATAATCCTGATGGGGATGACCATGGCCTGATTGCCCGCGACGAAGACGGCAACGCGCTTGTGCTTGACCGCGATAGTGGTGAGGTGGTTGCCTATAACAAAAAGGACGTGAAGCCACATTTGAAGGGTGAGGTAAAACTTGCCAAAGGCAAAACCGCACGCCCTTCATTTGAACTGTTGGCTGAGAAATACTTGGCTGATGAATATGCGCCAGAAAACGTCTCTGAGCGCACGGGTGTTTCTGCCAATCAGATAAAGCGCTTGGCACAAGAAATTGCCGATGCGGCCTTTAAGAGCGAAGTGGTTGTTGATCAGCCATGGACTGACATGAAAGGCGAGAAGCACGACAAGATGGTTGGTCGCCCCGTGGCTTTTCATGCCATGCGCGGGATTTCTGCCCATTCCAACGGTTTCCAAACCTGCCGCTCTATTCACATGCTGCAAATTCTGCTTGGCTCCATTGATGCACCGGGCGGGTTCCGCTTTAAGCCGCCTTATCCACGGCCAATTGCGGCTCAGCCAAAACCCCATGGTGGGTGCAGACCAGATGCACCGCTTGCAGGCCCTCATCTTGGTTTCTTGCGTGGCCCAGAAGATTTATTGCTTGAAGAGGATGGCGTAACACCACAACGCATTGACCGCGCTTTTTCGTGGGACGCGCCCATGTCATCCCATGGCCTCATGCATATGGTGATTTCAAACGCTCATGCGCGCGAGCCATACGGCATTGATGTGCTGTTCATGTATATGGCGAATATGTCGTGGAACTCGTCGATGAATTCGGCGGGCGTCATGAAGATGCTAACCGATAAAGATGAGAACGGCGATTATGTGATCCCGAAGATCATTTATTCCGATGCTTATTCATCTGAGATGGTGGCTTATGCCGATTTGATTTTGCCTGACACCACCTATCTAGAACGTCACGATGCGATTTCACTGCTTGATCGCCCGATCTCAGAACCAGAGGCCATGTGTGATGCAATTCGCTGGCCAGTGCTTCCGCCAGATCGTGATGTGCGTGGTTTCCAATCCGTACTGCTTGATCTGGGTGCGCGCCTTGGCCTGCCCGGTATGGTCAATGATGATGGTAGCGCTCGTTATCAAGATTATGCCGACTACATCACCAACCACCAACGCAAACCGGGCATCGGCCCACTTTCTGGATGGCGCGGCAATGGTGATCAAACAGGACGCGGTGAACCGAACGCCGATCAAATTAATCGCTACATAGAAAATGGCGGCTTCTCTGAAACCCATGTGCCGAAAGAAGCGCTTTATTACAAGCACGCCAATGTCGCTTGGCAGGATTTTGCGGTCGAGATGGGCCTGCAAGATGGTCCCGTGGAAAATGTGTTCCAGCTTTATCTAGAGCCACTGCGCAAGTTTCAACTCTGCGCGGAAGGCAAGATGGAACCGCAACCACCTGAGAGCCATCGCGAGCGAGTGCAAACCTGTTTTGATCCCTTGCCAATTTGGTATCCGCCGTTTGAAGGCACTGGCATCAGTGAAGAAGAATACCCCTATCACGCACTCACCCAGCGCCCTGCTGCCATGTATCATTCATGGGGATCACAAAATGCGTGGCTTCGTCAAATCCATGGCCATAACCCGATGTATGTTCCGGGCGAAATTTGTGACCAAGAAGGTCTTGAAGATGGTGATTGGGCTTGGGTCACCTCTTATCATGGCAAGATCAAAGTGCCGGTTAAACGCATGAATGCCGTCAACGGCAAAACCATGTGGACGTGGAACGCGATTGGCAAACGCAAGGGTGCTTGGAGCCTTGATAAAGATGCGCCTGAGGCAACCAAGGGCTTCCTCTTAAACCACCTTATCAACGAGCTATTGCCACCAAAAGGCGACGGGCTTCGCTGGTCGAACTCTGACCCGATCACCGGACAAGCTGCATGGTTTGACTTGCGCGTAAAGATCGAAAAAGCGGAAGCAGGAGCCGAAGTGTCCGAACCGCAATTTGATGCACAGGGCAATGCTGGATACAGCGGCGATGATACCGTGTCTTATGGCAAGGAGTGGACGAAATGACCACGCTCCCTGCCTCAACAAATAAGAAACTTGGTCTTGTTATCGATCTTGATGTTTGCGTTGGTTGTCATGCCTGCGTGGTCAATTGCAAAGAGTGGAACACAGGCGGCTATGGCGCGCCTTTGTCGGATGAAGATCCCTATGGCGGCAACCCGACAGGGGCATGGCTTAACCGCATTCATACGTTTGAAGTAACACTAGAAGACGCACCCGCATCTATCGTTCATTTCCCAAAATCATGCCTCCACTGCGATGATGCACCGTGCGTGACAGTTTGCCCAACGGGTGCAAGTTATAAGCGCTCGGAAGATGGCATTGTGCTGGTTGAAGAAGACAAATGCATCGGCTGCGGCCTTTGCGCGTGGTCATGCCCTTATGGCGCCCGCGAGATGGACCCTGTTGAGCAGGTGATGAAGAAGTGCACCCTTTGCGTCGATCGCATTTACAATGAAAACCTCGAAGAAGTAGACCGCACTCCGGCCTGTGTTCGTACCTGCCCTGCCAATGCCCGTCACTTCGGTGATTTTTCTGACCCGAATTCAGATGTCTCCATCATGACACGAGAACGCAGCGGCTTTGATTTGATGCCTGAAATGGGGACGAACCCCGTCAACAAATACCTGCCACCACGGCCAAAAGTGCGACCAGATCAAGCACCCGTTTTAGCTGCCCCTGTTGTTAAAGCAGAAGGCGGCCTTCTTGGCTGGGTCGATAAAATGTTGGAGGCGCTCTAATGCATCCCGCCGTATCCGTTATTTTCTTCACGGTCATGTCTGGTGCTGGCTTTGGGCTGATGGCGATGCTTGGGCTTGGCGTGCCTTTGCCTGACGAACCTGTTTTCGCCTTCATGATTTGCGTGATGGCAGCAAGCCTTGCCGTTGCGGGCCTTATCTCCTCGACGTTTCACCTAGGCCACCCAGAGCGGGCGTGGCGTGCGTTTTCGCAATGGCGCTCTTCATGGCTTTCGCGTGAAGGTGTTTTGTCTGTTGTGACCCTTCTGGTCTTCGCCCTTTATGGTGCAAATTGGGTGTTCAATGGCGAGCGTCATCTTGTGTTGGGTCTTGTGTTGGCAGCCCTCGCACTCCTCACAATTTTTGCAACGGCCATGATTTACGCGCAGCTTAAAACAGTACCGAGCTGGAACACGTGGCTAACGCCTCTTTGCTATGTCGCCTTTGGTCTTGCCTCTGGCTTACTGCTTGCAACAGCCTTTACCACTGGCAACAAAGAAGCTTTGGGCATGATTACTGCTGGCCTTGTTATTCTTGCGTGGTGCGCAAAGTATATGTGGTGGAAACGGGCTGACACTATCGGGTTTTCTGATACCAACTCAGACACTGGCACAGCCACAGGGCTTGGGGAGCTCGGCTCAGTCAAATTGCTGGAGCGTCCCCACACGGGCGAGAACTATTTGACTAAAGAAATGGTCCACCAAATTGGCCGCAAACATGCTCAAAAGCTTCGGATGATCGCCAAGGTTCTAGGCTGTCTGGTTCCTGCAATTATCGCGGCCTTAGTCTGGATTATCGGCGCGCCGACTATCCTCTTGGTTCTGGCGTTCCTGTCTATGATCGCTGGTCTGTTTGCAGAACGTTGGCTGTTTTTCGCCGAAGCAAAACACGCCGTATCGCTTTATTATTAAGGTGCCGTGCCTATAGCGGTGGCGCTTTCAAGCAGCGCACTTGCATTGCGCAGGCTTGCGCCTGTTGCCACGCATAACTGCGGGATCATCATCCATTCAAATGTCCACGCGGCACCTGAGCGTTCTTGTTCGTGGATCATCGCGTGTTGCATGCCACCTGCAAGTGTGGCGTTAAAGCGGGCGAGTGTTACCAGCGCTTCGGCTTTAACAGGGTTTTGCTTGTGCGCCATCGCGGATGATCCGCCCGCGCCTTCAAATTGGAATTCACCCAATTCGTTTTGAGCCATCAGCACAATGTCTTGACCCATCTTGCCAAGTGATCCGGTTACAAAAGCCAACCACTGCGCATAATCAACAATGCCCATGCGCTCCGTGTGCCAGCAATAACCGGGGTCACGCAGTCCGAGTTTTTCAGCGAGAGCTGCACGGGTCGCATCGGCCTTGTCACTTAGTTTATCAAGCGTTCCAATGGGCCCACCAAACTGCACGCATAGGGCTTGATAATTGATCTCGGGCAACAACATTAAATGCCGTTCAAGCGGGCGCTTCCAGTGTTCCAACCGATCAGCGACCGTCATGGGAAGGGCTGCTTGCATTCGCGTGCGGCCCATCAACGCGTTCTCGCCGAACTGATTGGCCAATCGCTCTAAATGAGAAATCACCTCTTTAAGCCGCGCAGCCAAAACATTGCTCACATCGGCTAGGCGCAGGGCAAGGCTTGTATCAATCACATCTTGGCTGGTGGAGCCAAAATGCAGATGTGGGCGATGGGCTTCATCAACACTGGCACGAAGCTGGCTGATGAGTTCTGGCACGACCATTCCATCGCGCGCACTGCCTTCAGCAAGCGCTGGCATATTGGGTTCAAAACTATCAATCGCTTGTTTAATAGCAGCAACGGCATCCGCTGGAATAACGCCCGTTTCTGCTTCCGCTTCTGCCAAGGCCAATTCAAAACGCAACATGGCTGCAAGGTCTGCTTTAATAGAAAAGCTTCCAGCAATTTCCATGTCGCCCAAAAGGCCAGACAAGAACGGAGCATTAAACGGCGTATAAGACATGGTTTCCCTTTAAGCGGCGCGCAGCCCTAAAATTTCACGGGCTTCAGTGGTGGAGGCGATAGGGCGCTCGTATTTCTCGCATAGGTCAGCGGCTCGTTTAATGAGTGCTGCATTTGATGGCGCGAGCGTTTCGCGGTCAAGGCGAACGTTGTCTTCAAGTCCTGCACGGGTATGGCCGCCATTTGCAATTGCCCATTCATTGACGACGACTTGTCCCGCGCCAATACCCGCAGCACACCAAGGTGCATCAGGCGCAAGGCGGTTCATGGTCTCAACGTAAAAATCAAACACATGCTTATCAACAGGCATGGCGTTCTTCACACCCATGACGAACTGAACATAGAGCTTCCGTGGAAACTTGCCCGCTTCATACATGCGCACGGCTTGAATGATGTGGGAAAGATCGAAGGCTTCAATCTCTGGCATCACATCATAAGTCCGCATTTCGCTTGAAAGCCATTCAACGAGATCTGGCGAGTTTTCATAAACGCGGGCAGGGAAATTGTTTGAACCCACAGTGAGTGACGCCATATCAGGGCGCAAAGGCAACATACCGCCTCGCTCTCGGCCTGAGCCAGAACGACCGCCGGTTGAAAACTGAATGATCGCGCCTTTGCAATGTTTCTCTAAGCCCTCTTTGAGTGCCGCGAAACGGTCTGGATCAGAGGTCGGCGTTTCATCATCGTTGCGCACATGACAATGCAAAATTGAAGCGCCTGCTTCAACGGCTTCTTGAGAACTTTCCACCTGCTCATTGACAGTGGTTGGAACGGCAGGGTTATCCGCCTTGCGCGGAACAGAGCCTGTGATGGCGCAGCATAAAATGCAGGGTTTACCCTTATGATCAGATATCGAAGAAGACAGTTTCGTTCTCCCCTTGAACCACAATATTGAAATGATAGGTGCTGCCGTCTTTTCTGGCAATCAGCGTGTTAAGTCGCGCCGGATCATCCATCAACAAAGCGAGCACAGGATCATCTGCATTGGCTTGTTCTTCAGGAAAATACATCCGTGTTGAAACGCCCATACCCATGCCGCGCGCAACCAACCAAAAGGCGATGTGCGGCGCTTGGTCTTCGACAGAACCGGGTTTGATGGTTTCAAACTCAAAAACGCCTGTTTCAAGATTGCAGGGATGACGCCCCCAGCCTTTAAAATCATCGCCATCATAAACGCCATCTGCATTGGCCTGCCAAACCTCAATCAAAGCATCCGGCATGATAGCGCCATCGCCAGAAAACACTTGGCCCTTAACTGTGATGCGCTCACCCTTGGTGGTGTCGGTTATCATGGACGTTCCAAGGTCGTGGTCAATGACGCCATTGATATCAACTAAGTTTGGCGTCAACCCAATGTGCACATAGGGGCCGCAGGTTTGTGATGGGCTTTCTTTGTGGGGAAGGTTCTTGAGCATATCAATTACCCTCCGGCTTGTTTTCAAACATCGTTGAGTTGCGACCACGCAGGATAATATCAAAACGATAGGCTAATCGATCCATCGTGTGGGCAGCATCCATATCGAGCTTAGCAACCAGTTGATCAACGGCTTTTGGATCGCTCAAAGATTGCACAATGGGACAAAGGGCAATCAGGGGATCGCCTTCAAAATACATTTGCGTAATCAGGCGTTGAGCAAAGCCAGAGCCAAAAAGTGAGAAGTGAATATGCTCTGGCCGCCACGCGTTTTCACTGTTTGGCCAAGGGTAGGCGGCAGGCTGCACGGTAAAGAACGAATACCGCCCTTCGGCGTCGCTCATGGTGCGACCGCATCCTGCAAAATTTGGATCGAGGGCTGCTAGATAGCTATCATTTTTATGACGATAACGACCACCTGCATTGGCCTGCCAAACCTCAATCAATGCATTGGGAACGGGCTTTGCGTTTTCATCCAAAATTTGCCCATGCACCATGATGCGAGGGCCGATAGCGCTCTCGCCAGCCTTGGCATAATTATGGACAAGATCATTGTCACCCTCACCAATCAAATCATGGCCGAACACAGGCCCGCTCTTTTCAGTCAGCGTGTTTGGGAATGCCAGCAAAGGTTTGCGCGGTGAACGAAGGGCGGTTGATTTATATTTCGGTGAATAGGGAGCTGGATGCCAATTCAAATCTCTTGGGTAAAATGCATCACTCATGAGGATGTCTCTTGATCCATTTCAGCATAAGTTTGCTTGGCAATTTTGATTGCATGATTAGCTGCTGGTACACCTGCGTAGATGGCCACATGCATCAGTGCTTCGCGGATATCCTCCATGCTTGCGCCCGTGTTGCGAGTCGCACGGACATGCATGGCAACTTCTTCGTCATGGCCAAGGGCTGCGAGCAGGGCGATGGTGACGATTGAGCGTTCACGGTTGGTCAGTTGATCACCAGACCAAACATGACCCCAAGCGCCTTCCGTGATCATCTCTTGAAACGGTTGGTCAAACGGCGTCTTGTTTGCCTCAGCACGATCCACATGTTCGTCGCCCAAAACAGAGCGACGGGCCTTCATGCCTTGATCAAAACGTTCACTCATTCAGAGGCTACTTTCTTTAAAAATGGCTGCACCAGATTTGAGAATTCTTCTGGCTTCTCAATGCAAGGAAGATGCCCCGCGCCGTCGATCATTTCAAACAAGGCGCCCGGGATAAGGCTTGATAGTTCGCTCACCAGCTCTGGTGGTGTCGAGCCATCTTCGCTGCCGACAATACACAATGTTGGAACATCTATAGTGGGCACTTGCTGGGTATAATCTGCATCGCGGATGGCGCATGAGGTGCCGATATAGCCTTGCAAAGGCGTGCGGGTCAGCATGTTGCGGTAGCCCATGAATTCTGGATTGTCCGGCGTACGATATTCTTGCGAGAACCAGCGGGTCATGATGTTTTCAGCGATTGATTCAATGCCGTTCTTTTCAACGATACCGATCCGTTCATTCCAAAGGGCTTCTGTACCGATTTTATGACCCGTATCACAAAGAACCAATGCCTTCACAAGATCAGGCCGTCCTAATGCTAAACCTTGTGCAATCATGCCACCAACAGACAAGCCGCAGACAAGCGCGTCTTTTACCTCAAGATGATCGAGCAGGCCCGCAAGATCAGCAATGTGATCAGCCATGCGGTAAGGGGCCGCCGGTGCATCGCTGAGGCCGTGACCGCGTTTGTCATAGACGACAATGGCAAAATCACCGACCATGCGCACAATCACATCGCGCCAAATTCGAAAATCCGTTCCAAGCGAATTGGAAAACACCAAAACCGGCTTACCCTCAGGCGCACCGATGACTTGGTAGTGCAGATTAACATTGTTGATTTTGGCAAATTGCATGGTCTTCTAAAACTCCAAAGGTAGTCCAACATAATTTTCCGCAATAGTACGTGAAGCGGCTTCAGATTGGACGATATAATCAAATTCAGCACGTTGCATCCTTTTTTCAAAAGGACTGTGTTCTGGGAACTGGTGCAGCATGGTGGACATATACCACGAAAAGCGCTCCACTTTCCAAACACGGCTTAAACAACGCTGGGAATAACTGTCGATATAAGCTGTATTATTCTTGTTAAATTTCTCGTCCAAGGCGTGAGAGAGCAAGCGCACATCAGCGATGGCTAGGTTCAAACCCTTTGCCCCTGTTGGTGGCACAATGTGGGCGGCGTCTCCTGCTAAAAATAAATTACCGTACCGCATAGGTTCCGCCACAAAGGAGCGAAGCGGCGCAATGCTCTTTTCAATCGAAGGACCACGTTTAATAAGGCCACCCAACTCCGCACCAAGCCTTTTTTCTAACTCATCAAAGAAGCGTTCGTCTGACCAGTCTTCAGCCTTCTCAGACATGTCGCACTGAATGTAATAGCGGCTGCGGCTTGCTGATCGCATAGAGCAAAGAGCAAACCCGCGCGCGTGGTTTGAATAGATCAATTCATCTGAAACGGGCGGTTGATCAACCAAAATGCCGAGCCAACCAAACGGATAAATCCGCTCAAAAGTTTTCAGGACATCGGCAGGGATCGTCTTTCGTGAGGCCCCATGGAAACCATCGCAGCCCGCCACATAATCGCATTCGATTTCATGCAGCTCGCCATCTTTTTTGAAACGAATGATAGGATGGTCGCTCTTTGCATCCACGATCTCAGTTTCTTCCGCAGAAAAAACCAATTCTGTTCCATGTTTGGCATGGGCTTCAAATAAGTCTTTGGTGATTTCAGTCTGGCCATAGACCATGACTTTTTGATCGGTCAAACCCTTTAAGTCGATACGGTGAAGCTCGCCATCAAAGCACATATCAAAACCATCATGGGGCAGACCCTCGCGATCCATGCGCTCGCCAATGCCAGCTTCGCGAATGGCTTCAACGCTTCCCCATTCCAAGACGCCAGCGCGAATGCGGCCTTCGATGTAAGCACGGTCTTGGCGGTCGACAATAATGCTTTCAATGCCAGCATTTGCCAATAATTTAGAGAGCAACAAACCTGCGGGGCCAGCGCCCACAATACCAACTTTGGTTTTGTGTCTCTTGGTCATTCATTGCCCCAACATATTTGCACACCAACAAACTCGATTTTGCCATTTTATGCAAGGCTGGTAGGCATAAGTTGCGTGACTAAATCGTGGTGGATTATTTCAACAAGGCCTTCAAATCAGTATTGGGATCAGAGACTTCTGCTTTGCTTGGCGATTTCCCTGCCTCAATCATACGTTTAGACACCAGATAGTCACGCGGCGCATTCATTGCATCGACGGCCAACAACGTATCGCCGCTAAAATACCAAATAGATTGCGAGCCCTCACCAAGTTCTCGGATCACCACATCATCATAGCCAAGATTGAGGCCTGCAATTTGTAGCTTGGTCGCATATTGATCTGACCAAAACCACGGTTTTGCCAAATAAGTTTCTGATTGGCCGCAGATGTTTTTAGCAACAAGAATGGCATGATCAATCGCATGGCCAACACTCTCAAGACGAATTCTCGTATCTTTGTGCAGGATAGAAGCACAGTCACCAATGGCGTAAATATTCGCGTTATTCGTCTCGCCATGTTCGTTGACAACAATACCATTATCAACGGTGATACCTGCCGCTTCGGCAATTTCTTGATTGGGCAATACACCAATCCCGACAATTGCAATATCAGCGGCAATCTCATCACCGTTTTGAAGTTTTGCACCTGCCACATGGCCGTCTTTTTCAAGCAGGCATTCAAGCGCTGTATCTTCCAAGATGGTCACGCCATTTTTGACATGGAGATCGCGGAAATAGTTTGATGTTTCTGGAGAGGCGACCCGTTTCAAAATCCGGTCAGCTGCTTCAACTACGGTGACATCGAGTCCCAACTTGCGCGCAACCGCTGCGGCTTCAAGCCCGATATATCCACCACCGATCACCAGCAGGCGGCGGCCTTCTTTAAGTTCAGGCGCCATGCGGTCAGCATCATTTAAGGTACGCATGGTCAACACGCCGTTGAGCTCCCCACCAATCGCCTCGGGCAAGGTGCGCGGGCGGGCGCCGGTTGCTAGAACCAATTTATCATAGGAGAGCACATCGCCATTGCTCAGCGTTGCGGTTTGCTGGTCAGTGTCGATGCTATCAATCAGCGTATCGTTTAACAGCTCAATCGATTTTTCTTCATAAAATGAATTCGGGCGCAACAAAATCCGCTCCAAAGTCATCTCGCCTGTCATGTAGGTTTTTGACAATGGCGGGCGTTGATAAGGCGCTTGGCTCTCTTCTGCCACCATAACAATGCGGCCTTCAAAGCCAAATTCGCGCAGTTTGGAAGCACAAGAAAAGCCAGCTTGCCCGCCTCCCGCAATGATGACAGTTTTAGAAGTTGTTGACGCATCGCTCATGAAAATATCTCACTTAGCAGTTGGCTTAAAGTTCACCTGCTTCTTCTAGCACTTTTCTCGCGACACGAAAGCACTCTAAACTCTGCGGCACGCCACAATAAATCCCAATCACGTGAATGATGGCTCGAATTTTACAATGTTGGACAGCAAAAAGACGACGTTTGAAACGCCGCCTTTGAAGATTTGGTTTGTGCTTGGCTCTTAGTACTGAACCGCTGGCCGAAATTTAAACCCTAAGCAGCCTCACCGCCGAGCAATGCTGCATTACCACCAGCCGCTGTTGTATCAATACAAACGTGGCGCTCGACGAATAACCATTCTTCAAAATCTACATTCGTCAAAAGCCAGACAATCTTGCCATCACGCGCTGCAAGCGCTTGGCGGATGGCAGTTAGTTCATCAACCTTGCTGCTCCAGCTTATCACGGCATCCACATTATTATCCTGAGAGAGCGCATCCACATTGATCACGACAGCCTCACAGCCGATTGCTTCAGCCTTGCGTTTTTGCTCTTGAGCCATTTCTGGGGTTGGGCCAAGGCAGGCAACACGACCACGCGGTTTGAGACTGTATTGGTTGGATTCACCTGTTGGTCCGGGTAATTCCTGTCTTGTTGCCTCTAAAGTGCGGGCAGAGCTTTGCTCTAAGAACCGATTTAAATAACGCGGACCGCCCGCTTTCGGGCCTGTGCCGCTCAAGCCTTCGCCACCAAAGGGCTGAGACCCGACGACTGCGCCGATTTGGTTTCTGTTGATATAAAGATTACCCGCTTCCACGCGGTCAATAATGTGCTGCACGCGATCGTCAATCCGGCTGTGCAGCCCGAAGGTAAGGCCGAAGCCTGTCGCGTTGATGGCATCAATCACGGCGTCCAACTCACTCGCCTTGTAAGTTGCGATGTGAAGCACAGGGCCGAAAATTTCTTCTGCTAAGTCGCTAATGCTTCCAACCTGCAAAACAGTTGGTGGAATGAACTGGGATTGTTCGGGCGCAGAAACTTCCTTCAAGATGCGCCCTTGATTGCGGGCAGTCTCAATGTGATTTCTAATTTTGCTCGCCGCTTTCTCATCAATGACGGGACCAATGTCTGTTTCAAATGCGGTTGGATCACCGAGTTTTAGCTCGTCCATTGCACCAAACAGCATGGTGAGGAAACCGTCCGCAATATCCTCTTGCAGATAAAGAACGCGAAGCGCGCTACAGCGTTGCCCCGCTGATTGGAAAGCGGAGGCGACCACGTCTTTTACGGCTTGTTCTGGCAAGGCGGTGCTATCGACGATCATGGCATTAAGCCCGCCCGTTTCCGCAATCAGGGGTGCTGCGGGGCTTAAGTTTGCCGCCATCGTTTGATCAATGCGCTTGGCTGTTGCCGTTGACCCTGTAAAGCACACACCATCCACTTTTGAATTGGCAACGAGAGCGGACCCAACATCATGGCCATGACCTACAATGAGTTTCAAAACATCGCGCGGCACACCTGCTTGCCACATGAGTTCGGTGGCGAAACTTGCAATCAGCGGCGTTGCTTCTGCGGGCTTACTCAAAACCCCATTGCCTGCTGCAAGGGCCGCTGCAATTTGTCCGGTATAAATAGCGAGCGGAAAGTTCCACGGCGCAATACAGGTGAACACGCCGACGGCTTGCTCATCTTTCTTTTCGCCTTCTGCTGCATAAAAGCGAAGGAAGTCTACGGCCTCACGCAGCTCACCAACACAATCAAGCAAGGTCTTACCTGCTTCACGCATAAGGAGTGCAAATATTTCATGGGCATTGGCTTCATAAAGGTCAGCAATCTTGCGTAAAATATCTGCTCGGACCTTTGGCGAGCTTGTCTGCCATGGTGCAATATCTTGGCAGGATTGTTGAACATCCTGCATAGAAGCAAACCGCACTTGGCCCGTTTCTGTTCCAGTGGCGGGATTGCTAATTGTTATCCATTCACCAGACCCATTCTCAAAGCTCCAAGTTTTCTTGTGAAATTTCGAAATTGCTTTGTCTAATGTAGCGAGCGTCTCTGGATCTTCGAGATCGAAGCCCATCGAATTTTCTCGAGACGGTTGGAATAGGTCAGCTGGCTTTTTGATGATTGGATTGTGTGGGTCGCTAAGAATAGGCAAGACATGTGCAAACGGGTCAGCGGCTACGTCACTTGCTGGCACATTCTCATCAACAATCTGATTGACGAAGGATGAGTTTGCACCATTTTCCAAAAGTCGGCGCACGAGGTAGGCCAGCAAATCACGGTGAGCACCAACGGGCGCGTAAATCCGGCAACGGGTTTTTTGGCGACGAAGCACAGTGTCGTGCAAGGCTTCGCCCATGCCGTGAAGGCGCTGAAATTCAAAGGCTGTTTTATCGTCGGCCATTTCCAAAATCGCTGCGACTGTATGCGCGTTATGTGTTGCAAATTGTGGGTAGATACGGTCGGTCATGCCAAGCAATTTTTGGGCGCAACAAATATAGCTCACATCGGTTGCCGACTTGCGGGTGTAAACAGGAAAATCTGAATGCCCTTCCACTTGCGCGTGCTTGATTTCCGTATCCCAATAAGCACCCTTCACCAAACGCACCATGATGCGGCGATCATATTTTTCAGCCATTTTGTAGAGCCTGTCGAGCACATGAGGGGCGGCTTTGCTATAGGCTTGCACCACCACGCCGAAACCATCCCAGCCGTTGAACACGGGATCCGCGAAAATCGCCTCGATCACATCAATCGAGATTTCCAAACGGCCTGCTTCTTCCGCATCTATGTTGAGGCCGATGCCCGCCGATTTAGCGAGCACAGCAAGGGAGCGGGCACGAGGGGCCAGTTCTTCCATCACTCGCTTATGGTTCATGGTTTCATAGCGCGGATGAAGGGCGGATAGTTTAATCGAGATGCCAGGGTTTTCGCGAATGTCATCTGATTTTGCAGACTTCGCAATTTCACCAATCGCATCAGAATACGCAAGGTGAAAACGACGGGCATCACGGTCGGTGCAAGCTGCTTCGCCGAGCATATCGTAGGAATAAGTAAAGCCTTCTTGCTCTTTTTCCTCTGCCCGCTTAATGGCCTTTTCGATTGTTTCGCCCAACACAAACTGGCGACCCATTTCTTTCATCACACGGGTGACGGCCTGACGGATGACGGGTTCACCCAATCGCTTTACGGCACCGTGTAGAGTTTTCGCGATAGAGCTTTCTTCTTTGTCGTTGAGCACTTTGCCCGTGACATAAAGCGCCCATGTGGAAGCATTGACCAGCGAAGAATGGGATTGACCGAGGTGATGACCCCACGCACTCGGCGCGATTTTATCTTCAATGAGGGCGTCCATCGTTGCGCCATCTGGCACACGCAAAAGCGCTTCCGCCAAACACATAAGCGCAATGCCTTCATCACTGGATAGGCCATACTCACCCAGAAACAGCTCCATGATACCGGGACGGCTATCTTCGCGAATGCGCTCCACCAGCTCAATCGCTCTGGTGGTAATGCGATCTCGAAGATCATCACTAATGGTGCTTTTCTTTAAAAGGTACTTTAGCGCGGATTTTTCGTCACGTTTTGGAAAGGGCTTAGATACGTTTGGCATGATGATGGTCTCCTATGCCCAAAGTATCAAATAAAATACGTGATTATTTCCGTAATTTTGATATTGTGAAGTGAAAATCACTTTTTTTAGAATGTATATTGGACATTATGGCTAAAACACAATCTTCGCTCAGCCCGCTCGACGATTACGATCAGAAAATCCTCGACGCTGTGAGCATCGACGGTCGCCTCTCTGTTACAGACCTTTCAAAACAGGTTGGTCTTTCTAAAACCCCCTGCCATATGCGGCTTAAGAGGTTGGAGGAAGAGGGGTATATCCTAGGCTATCGCGCAATCGTCGACCCTGTAAAGCTTGGTCTTGATCACATTGCTTTTGTGGAGGTGAAGCTGGCAGACACCAGCGCCAGCGCCTTAGAACGCTTTAATGAGGCGGCGCGTAAATTACCCGCGATTGAGCAATGCCACATGATCGCTGGTGGGTTTGATTATTTGATGAAAGTTAGAACGCGCAACATTACCGAGTATCGCAAACTATTGGGGGAGGCCATTTCCAGACTTCCCCATATCGCGCAAACGTCGAGCTATATTTCGATGGAGGCGGTCAAAGAGACCGCCATATTGGAAACCTAAATATCGAGCGTGTTGTCACGTTCCCATTTTGAGAAGTGTGCGGTGTAGCGATGCCATTCGCTTTCCTTCAACTTTAAGAAGGCTGCGGAGAATTCTTCACCCATCGCCTCTTTCAGTTCTTTGTTTTTGTCAAAGGTGCGAAGTGCATCAAGAAGGTTCAACGGCAGTTTCTGCGCGCCTTTTACCTTATGACCTTCTGTATACATGTTGATCTCTAAGCGTTTGCCCGGATCAGCTTTTGCCCGCACACCAGAAAGACCAGCTGCTACAATGACTGCCTGCAAGAGATATGGGTTCACCGCGCCATCTGGCAAACGAAGTTCAAACCGACCAGGCCCTGGAACACGCACCATGTGTGTGCGGTTATTTGATGTCCATGTCACGGTGTTCGGCGCCCATGTTGCACCGGAATGCGTAACGGGTGCATTGATGCGCTTATAGGAGTTTACGGTTGGGTTGGTAATCGCGCACATGCCTGTTGCATGTTTCATGATGCCGCCTAAGAAGGTGTACCCCTTCTCAGACAAGCCAAGGTCGTCTTTGTCATCAGAGAAAACGTTCTTCTTGCCCGCTTCATCCCATACGGAAATATGAGCGTGGCAGCCGTTACCTGTTAGACCTTCAAATGGCTTCGGCATGAAGGTGGCGCGAAGACCGTGTTTTTCTGCGACCGATTTCACCATGAACTTGAAGAATGAATGCTTGTCTGCTGTTGCCAGCACATCGTCAAACTCGAAGTTCATTTCAAATTGACCGTTGGCATCTTCGTGGTCGTTTTGATAAGGACCCCAGCCAAGATCGAGCATGTAATCACAAATCTCAGAGATCACATCATAACGACGCATAACGGCTTGCTGGTCGTAGCAAGGTTTTTCTGCGGTGTCGTATTCATCAGAAATTTCTGTCCCGTCCATATTGGTGAGAAAGAACTCAGCTTCAATTCCTGTTTTAACCCGCATGCCTTCTGCAGATGCTTCTTTGATAAGACGTTTTAGTGTGTTGCGTGGCGCTTGGGCGACAGGTTCGCCTTCCATCACGCAGTCACCAGCAACCCAAGCAACATCAGGACGCCAAGGCAATTGGATTACGCTATCAGCATCAGGCACGGCCAACATATCAGGATGGGCGGGCGTCATGTCGAGCCATGTGGCAAAGCCCGCAAAGCCAGCGCCTTCTTCTTGCATGTCAGCAATTGCCGCTGCTGGAACAAGTTTCGCTCGCTGCCCGCCGAACAAATCGGTGAAAGACACCATGAAATATTTGACGCCGTTTTCTTTCGCAAATTTTGCTAAATCTTTTGCCATCCCAATTGCTCTCCTAGATTTCTTATTATAAATCGTGCGGCCTAGTATCCTTGGCCCGGTATCCAATTTGTGCCTGAAAGAGGCACCTGCGCCATGGCGGCGGCTTCCACAGTTAGCGCCACCAAATCCTCAGGCTCGAGATTGCGAATATCATTCTTGCCGCAAGCCCGTGCGATTGTTTGTGCTTCCAGTGTCATCACTTTCAAATAATTGGCAAGTCGTTTTCCTGCCGCCACCGGATCAAGTCGCTTCATGAGGTCCGCGTCTTGTGTGGTAATGCCAGCGGGGTCTTGGCCTTCATGCCAGTCATCATAAGCGCCAGCTTTTGACCCAAGTGCCTCATATTCTGCGGCCCATTTTGGATCGTTGTCGCCAATTGCAATAAGGGCAGCAGCACCAATCGCAACAGCATCCGCACCAAGCGCTATGGCTTTCGCCACATCTGCACCATTACGAATACCGCCTGAAAGCACCAATTGCACTTCACGGTGAACACCAAGGTCTTGCAGCGCTTGAACCGCAGGACGGATACAAGCAAGGGTCGGCTGACCCACATGTTCAATGAAGACTTCTTGTGTGGCCGCTGTGCCGCCTTGCATCCCATCAAGGACCACCACGTCTGCACCTGCTTTCACGGCGAGGGCAACATCATAGTAAGGGCGCGAACCTGCAACCTTGATATAGATTGGCACTTTCCAACCCGTGATTTCACGCAGTTCAAGGATTTTGATTTCTAAATCATCCGGCCCCGTCCAGTCAGGGTGGCGACAGGCAGAACGTTGGTCGATACCCGCTGGCAAATTACGCATGCCAGCAACACGGTCAGAAATTTTCTGACCAAGCAGCATGCCGCCACCGCCCGGTTTTGCGCCTTGCCCAATCACCACTTCTACGGCGTCGGCTTTGCGTAGATCATCAGGGTTCATGCCATAACGAGACGGCAAAAGTTGATAGACGAGTTTTGACGATTGCCCACGCTCTTCCGGCGTCATGCCGCCGTCACCTGTGGTGGTTGATGTGCCAGAGGCGGAAGCCCCACGGCCCAGAGCTTCTTTTGCTGGACCAGACAATGCGCCAAAACTCATGCCCGCAATGGTGATAGGGATATCAAGCTCGATTGGGTTTTTCGCATAGCGCGTGCCAAGCGACACTTTGGTGTTGCAGGCTTCACGGTAGCCTTCCAGTGGGTAGCGCGACATGGAGGCGCCCAAGAAAAGCAGATCATCAAAATTAGGCACATGGCGTTTTGCGCCGCCACCGCGAATATCATAAATGCCAGTTGCGGCGGCTCTTCGAATTTCTGAATTGGTGTATTCGTCAAAAGCCCACGGTTGACGCGGATGGGTTGGGGGATTTGTCATACTCTCGTTCCTTCCAGCCTAGGGTGGACCCTAGTAAGCGCCTACGTTGTCGATATTGAAGTGATAGAGTTCTCGCGCTGAACCATAGCGGCGGAAATCTTCGGGCTTTGCATCGGATACTTCGCCGCGCTCTAATAGGTCGGCTAAGATCTCTAGGTGTTCAGTACGCATTTCTTTTTCAACGCAATCGGCACCCAAGGACTTCACGGAACCACGCACAAAAAGCTGTGCTTCATAAAGACTATCGCCCAGCGCATCACCAGCATCACCGCACACAACAAGATTGCCAGATTGCGCCATGAAGGCAGACATATGTCCGACATTGCCGTGGACAACAATATCAATGCCCTTCATGGAAATACCGCACCGTGAAGAGGCGTTACCCTTCACAACCAACGTGCCGCCGTGGCCTGTAGCACCTGCATATTGGCTGGCGTCACCCTCGATCACCACAGTGCCAGACATCATGTTTTCTGCAACACCAGGACCAGCAGAACCGAGCACATGAATGTCGGCTTCTTTGTTCATGCCACCACAATAATATCCGGTTGACCCTTTGATTGAGACTTTCATTGGACCATCAAGACCCACCGCGATCGCATGCGCACCCCGTGGGTTAAGCACTTCCCATACGGTCTCGTTTGATCCTTGTTTTTGATCTTGAAGCGTGGCGTTTAATTCACGTAACTCAATAGTGGACAAATCAATCGTATTCATGACTTAGCGCTCCCAGAAATAGACGGTTGCAGGCTCTGGTTCCCAGACTTTGGCATCTTCAATGCCTGGCAGGTTCACCAGTGCTCGATATTCAGAACCGAAGGCGACATATTGATCGGTTTCAGCCAGAACCGCAGGCTTGCACGCGATTGGGTCACGCAACACACCGAACCCGTCACGTGTGCCGATGACGAATGTGTAGAAGCCGTCCAGATCGTTCAGGCTTTCTTCCAAGGCATCGCCAAGGTTTGCGCCGTTTTGCATTTTGTTGGCGATATAAGCAGCACCCACTTCGGTATCGTTTTCAGTCTCAAAGGTCATGCCTTCACGCACCAATTTACGGCGTAGTGAATTGTGATTGGAGAGTGACCCGTTATGTACGAGGCACTGGTCTTCATCGGTCGAAAACGGGTGCGCGCCAAGTGTGGTTACAGCAGACTCTGTTGCCATGCGGGTATGACCGACACCGTGGGTTCCCTGCATGTCGCGAATATCAAAGCGGTCGACCACATCTGCTGGAAGACCTACTTCTTTATAAATTTCCACCATCTCGCCGCTGCTCATCACGCGAATGTCTGGATGCTGTTCGCTGATACGACCGCGTACCTCTTGCACTTTATCAGCCGCCACATTGAACACGGCATGAGTATCGCGAATTGTGAGCGCAGGCTTTGCACCTAGAACATTTGCTAAATCATCCGCGAGGGCAGGGAAGGCCGTGTCCGCATGATCGGATTGCACGGTGAGCTTAGATTGATCAGAGGGAGAATAAATCGCAATCCCAGCACTATCTGGTCCACGGTCTGACATTGTAATCAGCATATCAGACAATAAATCACCGAGCTTTGGCTCCAGCGCTTTGTCTTTTAAAAACAGGCCAACAATTCCACACATAGCATTCTCCCGTATTGAGCAGGGGACGCTAGCACAGAAGTTCAATCTCTATCAATAGAGAAGAAACTAATATTCCTGAGAAGAAAATTAACTTTGCTGCGGGTAGGAAATGATGGAGAGATATCGGGCAGGCAATTGAACATGCGCTTTTGGCCCATGTGGTGCATCAGCATCAAAGAAAAGACTATCGCCCGCCTCCAGCATAAAAGTCTCGTCGCCGTGGCGATATTCCACCACACCATCGAGCATATAAATCAGCTCAATACCCTCATGTTGAAAATCGGGGAAGGTGTCAGATTCTTCCGTTAGCGTAATGAGATAAGGCTCCACCACTACGCCTGATTGGTTGGCGCCTAAATGTCCAAGCAGGTTGTATTGATGACCCGCTCTTGTGCCACGCCGCTCAGCTTCCGCCCCTTGGCCTGCCTTCACATGCACGACCTGTTTGGTTTCTTCAAAACCACGAAAGAAGGACGTGATTGGCATACTAAGCGCGTTGGCCAATGTTTGCAGTGTTGTGAGGGAGGGCGAAATTTGGCCGTTCTCGATCTTCGACAACATACCGTTTGAAAGGCCGGTCATTGCGGCCAATTCAGCAACGGTGATGTCATGCTGCTTGCGCGCTAATCGAACCTCGCGCCCAATTGCGATCTCAAGCACCTTTTCCCGTTCATCATCAACCTTGTGTGGGTCTTGATTGAGTGCTGGTTTTAGCGGTTTTGACGATATTTTTTCAGACGAAGACATAAGATGGTTCTATCATTTGGACAAAGCACACCATAACGCTGTTTTTTCCGGTTCACAAACAGGTCTTCGCGTTTTTGATTTTACGAAACAATCAAAATATTCCTGAACTAAATAAAACAATGGCACGGATTTAAGGGGCTAAGATATGGCCTAACACTTCGAACACTCTGGGCTATCCACTTTAAGTTTGGCTTAAGTATAGATTTAATTTGGAAGCGGCTCCTAAGACTCTTTAGATGTTTTTCCTACACAATCCCGCGAAATAATTTTTAGGTGGGATTGATGGAACAGATTGTCAGATGGACATTTATGTTGGCGGCGTTTGCAATCGTCGCTCAGTTGGGTTTGGATTATTTTGTAGAGCAAAAAACTGCTCACAAATTGGCTGTGACTGAAGAAGGCGAATCATCCGAATTTGTCGCAAAGTATGAAGATATTGAAGACCCTCTGCCAGAGCGGGCTGTAGAAGTTGATGCTGGCCGCAATGGCCATTTCTTTATCGATGCAAAAGTAAACGGCTCCACTATTCCGTTTTTAATTGATACGGGCGCATCAGCCGTTGCCCTAAGCCATGAAGCAGGTCGGGATGCTGGTTTGGATCTATCGCAAGAAGATTACACGGTTCGAGTGAACACGGCGAACGGTGTTATTGCGGCAGCTCCAGTTACGCTAGATACCATTCGTTATGAAACCATTCGGCTTCACAATATTAGAGCATTTGTCATGCCCAAAGGCGCCCTTTCTGGCCACAGCCTGCTTGGTAATTCGTTTTTGAGCAAGTTGCGTGAGTTTCGTATCGAGCGCGGTAAACTTATTATGCTGCCATAGTCAATTTCATGTAATAGATGCGTTTGTTAGGGGTTTTGTCATTTTCGCACTGTAGAAGTGTTCGAAATTGATTCTGATTGCAAAGGCAAACCTAATGTTTCCAAACCCTGTCCCTCAGCTTCGTTCTAATACTTTTGAATATGAAACAACCCCATTAGTGAAACCGACTGGTTTCCGCGAATATGACGCGCGTTGGTTGTTTGGCGATGAAATCAACATTATGGGTATTCAAGCGCTTGGCGCTGGTATCGGGACTGTTATGCACGAAATGGGCGTGAAACCGGAAATCGTTACAGGTCATGATTTTCGCGGGTATTCAGCCTCCATCAAAATTGCACTAACCAGCGGCCTTATGGCAGCAGGCATCAAAGTCTATGACATCGGTCTTGCCCTCTCACCGATGGCTTACTTCGCACAGTTTGAACTTGATGTGGCAGCTGTCGCCATGGTCACTGCCTCACACAATGAAAATGGCTGGACAGGTGTGAAAATGGGCGTTAATCGTCCGCTTACATTTGGGCCAGACGAAATGAGCCGTTTGCGTGATGTTGTGTTGCAAAACAAATTGAACCTCAAGGGCGGCGGTTCACTTGAGATCGTTCAAAATTTCCAAGAACGCTATGCTAAAGACCTCACTAGCCGTGCTAAATTATCCCGTCCAATTAAGATCGTTGCGGCCTGCGGTAATGGTACGGCAGGCGCTTTCGCTCCACAAATCTTGGCAGATTTGGGCGCGGAAGTAATCCCGCTTGATGCCGAGCTCGACCACACCTTCCCTCGCTACAACCCGAACCCTGAAGACTTGCAAATGCTTCATGCAATCCGCGATGCGGTGCTTGAAAACGACGCAGAAGTTGGTCTCGGTTTTGATGGCGATGGCGACCGCTGCGGCGTGGTTGATAATGAGGGTGAAGAAATTTTTGCTGATAAGGTTGGTGTTATGCTGGCCCGCGATCTTTCTGCAATCCATGAGGATGCCACCTTTGTGGTTGATGTTAAATCAACGGGTTTGTTCAAAACCGATCCTGTATTGATTGAAAACAACGTAACAGCTGATTACTGGAAAACTGGCCACTCTTACATTAAACGCCGCGTGAATGAACTGCAGGCTTTGGCAGGTTTTGAAAAATCGGGCCACTATTTCTTCAATGCACCGATTGGTCGCGGCTATGACGATGGTCTGGTTTCTGCCATTGCAATCTTGGATATGCTTGATCGTAACCCAGATAAATCCATGGCTGACATGCGCCGCGCTTTGCCAAAGACATGGGGCTCACCAACAATGTCGCCTAAGTGCGCTGATGAGACGAAATATGGTGTGGTCGATAAGGTGGTTGCTCGCTTTGAAGCGATGAAGGCCAATGGAGACAAGATCAACGGACAAAACATTGTCGATTTGATCACGGTCAATGGTGTTCGCGTTGTGGCAGAAGACGGTACTTGGGGCCTTTTGCGAGCTTCTTCAAACAAGCCAGAATTGGTTGTTGTTGTCGAAAGCCCGGTATCAGAGGCTCGCATGCGCGAAATGTTCCATGTGGTTGATGATGTTTTGCGAGAAAATGATGGCGTTGGCGACTACAATCAGACAATCTAGTCAAACTCTCTTTGTTTTGACTGCTTGATCTGAAAAGGCTTTTTGCTCACATGATACCTAGTCGCCTTCTTTCTCTCCTTGTTGCATCATGCTTGGTGACAAGCGGATCAAGCTTGGCGCAAACTCTCAATGAGCCTCAAAGCAAGGCGCTAACAGACACGATCGAAGTGATCACCAGCGATGGTGTGGATGATCAGACAATTATTGATAGTGAAACCACCTCAAGCATTGAGGTTATCAGCAATTGGCGTGATTCATTCGGGGTTTTGACTGTCGGCTATCTCATTCAAGGAGATCAGCAACGTCAACGCCGTAAAATGGAAGCATTCAGGCGCGCCCTTGAGCGTGCAACGGGACTGCGTGTCCTCTTTCGTCCGGCCAAAACGCTGGAACAGCTTATAACCATGCAGATTAGTCGCCGCATTCAATATGCGATGCATTCCGCATCTTCTTATGTGTCCACACAAGTGCGCTGCAAATGCTTAGAGCCAATTGCGGCACCAACCGACTGGCAAGGTGCGCGCGGTGTTTATGCCGTTATTCTTGCTCCTTATGATGGTGACGTGCGTGGATTGAATGATTTAAAAGGGCGCCGCCTTGCCGTGCCCAAAGCACCTGCAACCATTACGCGGATGTTGCCATTTAAAAAGCTAAAGGAGTCGGGTTTCGATAAAGAAGGTGACCTTGGCACTGTAATCGACGTTGATCACCCTATTGCTGGGTGGCAAAAGATACAGGCGCAAGAAGCTGATGCGGTTATTGGTTGGTCGACGCTTCAAGGTGATTTTCAGGTTGGTTATTCAGGCGGCACACTGGACCATTTATTCAATCAGACGGGGCTTGCTAAAAGCACGGACGTGCGCGTGATATGGCAATCTGATTTGGTGCCACATGGCCCGCATACCATTCGAAGTGATGCACCAACAGAATTGAAAAAATTACTCAATGACTTTCTCTTGTCCGTACACGAGAAAAACACGTACGCCTATGATGCCGTGTCCCCGCGTTTATCCGGTGGCTTCGCCGCAATTTCAGACAAAGATTATTATGCTTTGACGCGATTGGCTCTGCCTGAAATCGACAAAGATGATAGTCCGCTTAAAGGTCCAGATTGGTAATTTCTGTTCCTGATCTCGATTGTGAATAGGCTCGATCGCTTAAAGTAAAGAGCATTCCATCGTTAAACTGACGCTCCAAAAACTGGAAGAACGTGCTGTAAGGCAATTCAATCGCTGTTTGGACCAAAAACGTTCCCGGGCTAAGGTTTGCATCCAGATTGATGATCTCATCATCATTTAATGCGCTCAAGGAGTTGCTTGCCCCAGTCGGAACAATGGTTCCCCCAATACTCTGTGAGCTGTTAGTAGCATTTGGGTCTATAGAGAGACGACTCCAGCGCACGATAGCTTGATTACCAGTAGGTAACACTTCAGCACCGGTAATTAAAATGCGAGCTTGCGACGCGTCGAATGGCGTTAGAATCAGGCGACCCAAATCTGCGATGGCAGAAATCTGATCATCAGCGAGGTTTTGTGCGCGGGCTGATAGGTCTGCAATAGAATGGGTCGCAACAGCCACTTTGCGTTTCGCTGTTAGTGCGAATACGGCATCGACACTTGCCAAAAATAGAACGATGATAAACGGAATGACCAGTGCAAATTCCACTGCAGCCACGCCCGTTCGTGATTGACCAATAGCACTCAGTTTATTCAAAGGTTTAAAAACGCCTGTCTTTTCCATTTTTACCCGCCATTTGCTGATGCAAGGTCAGCAAAGTTTTCATTTGTGAATACAAGACTTGCTGTCAATCGTGATCGCCCGCTGCCGTCGCCAGCGCCGAACAAACTGCCCGCTATGATCGGAATAGATACGGCAGCACTGATCACAACCACGTCACCACCGTTACCGGTTTCATAGTCACCCGTAATGATAGGTGAATTGTCGACGAACAATGTTGTTGTTGTCGTGTCTTCAATCGATGGGAAAGATTGAACCGAAATTTCGAGAACACCTTCGCAGCCGATTATGATTGGAGCATTATCGCATATTGAAGCTCGGAATGTGTCTATCCCAATAGCGTTAGAACGGATCTGCCCCGTTCTAATTTCACGCGCTACCGTATCGACTGCTGAATCTAAGGATTGGTTAGCTAGGAAAACAAGACCAAGCTGAATTATACCCAAAATCAAACCAAAAAATGGCAAAGCTAATAGAGCGAACTCTACTGCATTTGATCCCCGTTCATTCCGCAGAAACTTCCTGAAACTGTTTGAAGTAAACATTTTACACCCATACTCATTCGATGGGTACTATAACGTATCTTTATAAAAATTAGGTTGATAAATGGCACGAAAAGCTCACCTTCTTGGTAATTCTTCGTTCATCATTAATATTCATAAATAAGATTAGAGGTTTATTTCACCTCAGTTTTCTTATGTTTTTCTGCTGGGCAAAGTGCCAACAGTTTCGAACATTTTACAGACGTCAACTGTTGAGTTTTCGCCAATTTGGTCGAAATTTTCCACCAACCAAGCTTCCGCAACTGTTCTGCCTTTTTCGAACAAAAACTGCAGGAAATTCCAGTCAGTGTTTAGTTTTGAAGATGCATCGAGCGCTTCCATGTTCTCTCCACCACCCATAATGTGAATATTCATTTTGCGATGTTCTTTTGGAGAAATTTGCCCGTTTTCCAGCAATTGATTGATGTAATCAATACCGCGAAGCTCATGAATGAGGGAAGAATTGAAGGTGATTTCATTGACGCGATTTAGAATTTCGCGTGCTGATTTTGGAATGCCCTGCCGTTTCATCGGATTGATTTGAACCACGAGAATGTCGTCGCATTCTTTGTTGTGAAAGAACGGCACAAGGGGAGGGTTGCCCATATATCCGCCGTCCCAGTAATGTTCGCCGTCTATTTCAACAGCTTGATAGATGAACGGGAGGCAGGCGGAGGCAAGGATCACATCGATTGTGATCTCACTGCGGTCAAACACTCGTCCAAGCCCTGTCTCTACATTGGTTGCTGACACGAAAATATCCAAATCAGCGCACCCGCGCACCTTCTCAAAATCAATATGCTCTTCGAGTAGCGTCTTGAACGGATTGATGTTCAACGGGTTTAGGTCATAGGGAGAAGCAACCCGTTGTAGCATGTCGAAAAACAAGAAAAATGGTGATCTATCAAGGCCCCACTTGCCCTGCGCCGCATCATAAGGGCTTGTTTGCAAGGGGCTTGTTTTGCCCGCATCGCTTACAGCTTTCCAAAAAGCCGCTAATGCCTCGCGTGCCGCTGGTGCTTGGCCTTCATACATGCCTTGCGCTGCGACAACGGCATTTACCGCGCCAGCACTTGTTCCGCTGATCCCGGTGATCCAAAGCCGATCATCCTCAAACATGCGGTCTAAAATACCCCAAGTGAAAGCACCATGAGCGCCGCCGCCTTGTAGTGCAAGATTGATCGTTTTTGTGTGGCGTTGCTGACGTTTTGAGGGCATAGGCCTACCTTGGGGGGAATGATTTTGAATTCTCGCCATTTTACACATACTTACCGCGTTGCACAATGCGGATAGAGACGCGATTGAACACAGCTTAGTGAAGGTGCTTTTTCAGCAAGCCATTATCCTTAACCAAGAGTTAAGATATTAACCCGCTCGCCCATCATTTCGCCTAAGTTAGACGCAACGGTCTAATAAGGTTGTGTTTAGGATAAAACTCTATGTCTCAAGTGTTACGTCGCGGCGTTATTCGTCTCGAGCTTACAACAAAAATCACACTCGGTATTTTGGCGCTCGCCAGTGGTGTTTACACCTATCTTGGTGTTCGTGGTCTTTTGCAAGGATCTGGCGCTTCTGTGTTTTTTGGCGCGGTGGTTTATTCAACGGCTGTATCTGTCGGCATCTACGCTTTTTGGACCTACCTCATTCAGTTCGCCCCACATGTTCGTGATGGCGGCACCAGACGGCTTTTAATGTTTGGGATGCTGGTTGGTAGCGGGATGATCATTGCCATGTCTTCATGGTTGAATGCTGCAGCGCTTGCTGGTGGTGCAGCCCTAGAACAGCATTTGGCAAACACCACAGAAGATTACCAAGCACGCCTCAATAAAGCCCATAACAACGCGCTCGCCGCACAAGGCCTATTGCCAGATATTGAGCTTGCCTCTGATCGCTTCAAAAGGCTGGCCAGCCAAGAACAAGCAGATGGTTCGCTAACAGGTACCGCTGGCAGCGGCACTGTTGTCCAGTTATTGCAACAAATGTCATCACAACTGAAAGGCCTAGGCGAAGAAGTTCGCACCGCCCGCACAGCCACTGATGCGCTTTATGAACAGGGTGGACGACGCTTAGGCCAGATGCGAAAAATTGTCTCCAGTTTTGGACCGATTGAAGATCGTAGCATAGCGTTTTCAGAAGAAGCCGTGGCCCTTGCTGGTGTCATCACAGCGCTTCAACAAACCTCCATTGCCCCTTCCGTAAAGCGTGCGGCAGAAGACTTAAGCAGCTCCTTTGTTGCGCCCGTTGCAGACGGCGACAATGAAGACCTAGCCAGCCGCCAAGATGCCGTGGTTGGCCGTGTTGAAAAAGCAATCAAAGCGCAGTCTTTAGCTCTTTCAAAAGCAGCTGATGAAATTTTAAACCGAGGCACTGTGGAGCCTTTGCGCTTCAAACCGCTATCAACAGCTGAAGCGGTGCTTCGTTATGCTGAAGACTTTTTGCCAAGTTGGGCAGGCGCCATTTCAATTGATCTCCTACCCGGCGTCTTGATCTTAATCTTGAGCGCAGTGCAAGCGTCAATTAGGCGGGAAGAAGGGCATGATCTAGACGAAAACCACGTCACCATCGCCGAACTAAGCCGCGCATTAAAACTCTATGAGACTTTGCCACCTGCCGTTTCAGCAAAAATTGCTGAAGTTGCCGCACACACACAAAAAACTGAGCCAGTCCCCACAAAACCTGTGGCCCCAATGAAACCACGTGTGGTTGAAACAAATACGCGCGATGGTGCAGACAACTAGACATGGCAAACGACACAGAACAATATGAAGAAATAAAAGCAGGCAATGCCGGCGAAGAGATGGTTTTGCTCTTTTTGTTTGGGGTTTTACTTGCTGGTGTTTTAGCCGTTTTATATTTTGATTTTAGAACGCTCAACGGCAATAGTGTTCCCTTCAACCTGCCGTTCTTGAAGACCGCGCCCACAACATCGCCGATTACGCCCGCGAAAGATCAAGATCAAATTCGGCGCTATTCACCGCAGACAAAGGTTGATTTTGGCCCCGGTGGAAAAGCTAAATTACCCGGTGTTGCGGGCAATGCGGATACGCTGTTAAGCGGCAGCATGACCTTTCACAATGCGGGTAATGGCGTGATCAGCGCGATCGGCCTTATCGATCCTGGGACGACGTTTCGTTTTGAAGACTTCATAAAAAGCCTTGATGATGTGGATCCCGTGACGGAGATCTATCTGCATTCGCCGGGTGGTTCCGTTCGTGATGCCATTGATATGTCGCGCTTTATTCGCGACCGCGAAATTACCACGCATATAACCAAGCACGGCTATTGCGCTTCTTCCTGCCCATTGGTGTTTTCAGGAGGCGTGAAACGCAATATTGGCAAGCCCGCTGTGCTGGGTGTGCACCAAGTTTTCACCAGCGACACGGCAACGGGCACGCTGCAACAAGGCATCGCCAATGCACAAGCGATCAGCGCCGATGCGCAAGAGCTTCTTGTTGATATGGGCGTAAACCCTCGTGCTTGGATCAAAGCGATGGCGACATCCAAAGACCAGCTTTATCTCTTTACTGAAAAAGAGATCGAAGAATTGAACTGGACATTGGAATAATCAGCCTTCACCCTGCGCTTGATGATTTGAGTAGGCGGGTAGGCAATTTTAAATGTCAGTAAAAGAACATTATGACATCGCGGTTTTTGATGGTGATGGCATTGGGCCAGAAATAACACGGCCAACGCTTGAGCTGATTGATCTGGTTTTAGGAAAACTGAACGGTCCAAAGTTCACCTATCAATTTTTGCCCGCTGGTGCGCAGAACTATGCAGATACTGGCGAAGCGCTGCCTCAATCTTCCGTTGATGCGGCAAAATCTGCAGACGCTATTTTATTGTCTGCAATGGGCCTGCCTCATATTAGAAAAGACGATGGCACCGAGATTACCCCGCAAATCGAACTTCGCTTTTTGCTTGATCTTTATGCAGGTGTTCGCCCCGTTAAAGTGCTTGCAGGCGATTTATCACCGCTAGGCGATGCCCGTGCTGAAGACATAGATTTCGTGCTTATTCGCGAATCCACCGAAGGGCTGTTTGCCTATATGAATGACGGTGAGATTGTGGGCGACGAATATGCGACTGAGAAGCTCAAAATCACGCGTAAGGTTAGCGAAAAGCTGTTTGATTTTTCGTTTAAACTTGCCGAGCAACGCGCCAAAGCCCGCAAATTACGTGGCATCGAACGTCCGGCTCGGGTGACTTGCGTGGACAAGGCCAATGTATTCCGGTCGTTCTGGTTCTTCCGCCAAATTTTCGAAGAGCGGGCTAAAGATTTCCCAGATGTCAAAATAGACAGCGCTTATGTCGATGCCTTCGCCATGTGGATGGTGCAGCGCCCATGGGAGTTTGATGTGGCTGTGACAGAAAATATGTTTGGCGATATTCTATCTGATCTTGGGGCAGGCATCATGGGCACGCTTGGCCTTGCCCCTTCAGCTGACATTGGTGACAACCATGCTGTGTTCCAGCCCTGTCATGGCACAGCACCTGACATCATGGGTAAAGGGATTGCAAATCCAGCAGCCATGTTTTTATCAGCGGCCATGATGTTAGAATGGCTCGGGGCAAAGTTTGACGATGATCGGCTCATCAAAGGCAGCATTATAATTGAAAATGCGGTCGCTAATATTCTGCGCCAAGGTGGAGATGGATTAACCGGCGACTTGGGTGGCAAAGCGTCAACGAGAGAATTTACCGCTCTTGTTGTCAATCAAATTGGCATTAATGATTAATCAAACATAGAGCGACTATTTGGGCAGAATTATTGTTTAAAAGCGGAGTATAGCCTAACGTTGGTTTCTGAGACTACGGTAATATTGAGTATTTCACTATGTTTGAGACCCATTCCATAGATATGGACCGTCGCACCGGCGTGGCTCTATGGAGGCAAATTGCAGATCGTCTTCGTGCAAGCCTCAGCAGTGATATCGTTGGAGACAACGGCAAGTTGCCTTCTGAAAAAGACTTGGCCCATCATTTCGGCGTTAACAGACACACGGTCCGCGCAGCTATCGCCGCCCTTTCCCAAGAAGGTCTTTTGCGTTCACGACAAGGGCAAGGCACCTTTGTTATTAATGAGTTCAATCAAACGCAAAACCAAAACGCAAAATCGATGCTCATGGGCAACCCGCTTGATCTTGTAAAGGGAAGCACCATTGAATTAGTCGCCACAGCACGTGAAGCAGCCTCTGCAGAGATTGCAGAAAAGCTTTTTGTTGCAGAAGGTGGCCGTGTGGTTCGCCTTGATACAGTAAGCTATCAAGATAAGAGATTATTATCGCGCTCAACCTGCTGGTTTGATGCTCTCCGCTTTGCGGATTTGGGAAAATTGATCCGTAAACATAAATGCCGCATTGAGGCGCTGAAAGACTGCGGCGTAAAAGCCTTCCAGCGTGGCGAAACATCGGTTCATGCACGTCTTGCAAACAATGATGACATGAGTGAGCTTGATCTTGGCCCCGGTACAATCGTGCTTGTCACTAAGGTACAAAATCTTGAGCAAGGCGGCAGCCCTTTCCATTATTCTGTCAGCAGAATTGCAATGGATCGATCCGAAGTGCGCCTGGACGGCTAACAGAATTCAACTTTCTGCTGTAAATTTGGATGTGAAACCCTTATCTAGAGGCTAGATACGGTTTAGGGAGCCTGAAACATGCCGACAATTACACGTCTCATTGGTGGATCGCCGCTTGAGGTCATTATTAAGCTGGTGATTTTGTCGTTTGTCGTCGGCATCATTTTGAGCGCTCTCAATATTGACCCCTTGGATATTGTATCCGGCATTCGAAACCTTTTCGTTCGTATTTATGAGCTTGGCTTTGAGAGCATCGAATGGGCAATCCGCTATTTGCTGCTGGGTGCAGCGGTAGTCGTGCCGATCTGGCTGGTTCTGCGCGTGCTTAAAGTGTTCGGCAAATCCCAAAACTAACCCGTCGCAATTTCGGTGCCGACGCGGTGAATAATGCTGTGGCGTTTTGCAAGCCGATCAATATCATTGAGATAACCGCCACCTAATACGCAGGCAACAGGAATGTTACGCTTTCGGCAGTGTGACAGGACGAAATGATCCCGTTGCCACAGACCTTCTTCTGACATCGCTAAACGACCAAGCTTGTCTCCTTCATGCGGATCAACCCCTGCGTTATAAAACACAAGGTCTGGCTTCCCGCGATCAAGCAAACGCGGCAAGACCTCATCTAGTTTTTGCAGATATGCTTCATCGCCCATTGCATCTGATAAAGCGATATCAAGGTCTGAAATCGCCTTTTCATGCGGGTAGTTTTTACGACCATGAAAGGACAGGGTGAAGACAGACGGATCACCTGCAAATATTTGTGCCGTGCCGTCACCTTGGTGCACATCAAGATCAACGATCAATATGCGCGAGGCCAGTCCCTCTTGCTGCATAACCTTGACTGCGACGGCTACATCATTGAACACGCAAAATCCTGCGCCTTGCTCAAACCTTGCGTGATGACTGCCGCCTGCTGTGTTGGCCGCCAGCCCATATTCAAGCGCCAAACGTGCCGTGAGCACCGATCCCCCGGTTGCACATTGCCCGCGCAAAGCGACGGATGCGTTCATCGGAAACCCAATTTCGCGCGCAACTTTATCTGAGACCGTTTCACTCAGTACTGCATCAACATAGTCGCTACTGTGGGCAAGTGTTAGCCATTCGCGGGGAGCTGGTTCAGGCTTGAAAGTGTTTTTCTCGGTCGCAATCCCATCTTCTTGCAAGACCTCCTGCAACCGCTGAAACTTATTCATGGGGAAGCGGTGCTTTGTTGGAATTGTCGCGTGATACGCGGGATGATGGATAATGGGCAACATCAGATGATCAATCCGCAGGTGTGCCGTTTCGCTCCAACACTTCGCCGACAAGATAAAGCGAGCCGCCGATTAAAATGCGAGGCGGGCGTTCATATTGCCAGTTTTCAGACAATTGCTCTAAGGCTGCTTCAACACTATCACTTGATTGGGCTGATACACCAGCCTCAATGGCAAAAGCGGCGAGGGCTTCTGGATCAATGGCGTTCTCGGTGTTGGCAAGTGGTACAGTAAAGCAATGGCGAACAAGGTCAGCAAACGGTTTGAAATAACCAACTGGTTCCTTGGTGTTGAGCATACCGGTGATCATGAATAAAGGACGTTCAACCCGCTCTTCTAAGTCAGCAAGCGCAGATGCCACCACTGATCCAGCCGCAGGGTTATGCCCGCCGTCAAGCCAGATTTCACTGCCCTCTAACGCGCGATCCACAACAGCGCCATCGCTCAATTTTTGAAGGCGACCTGCCCATTTAACATTCGCAAGGCCTGCTTCAATTTCTTTATCCGCAAGCGCAAACCCTGCCGCTTTAAGCGCTGTGATTGCCGTGCCCGCATTGATGATTTGGTGCTGTCCCATAAGGCGCGGCAGCGCGAGGTCCATCAGGCCTTCGTCATCTTGTAGAACAAGTCGACCGTTTTCTTCCCATACCATCCAGTCTTGGCCAGCCTGCTTCATGGTTGTGTGGGCGCGAGCTGCATGGAATTCTAAAACATCCGTAACAAGGTCATCAGACTGCGGGCCAACAACGGCGGGCGATCCTTTTTTGATAATGCCTGCTTTCGCCGCAGCGATCTTTTCGATTGTTCCGCCTAAAAAACCTTGATGATCAAGCGCAATCGGCGTGATCACACTCGCAAGGGGTGGATCAATAACATTGGTTGCGTCGAGTTCCCCGCCAAGCCCAACTTCCAGCAAGGTCACATCAGCTGGGTTGCTCGCAAACAGCACGAAAGTAACGGCGGTTAAAAGTTCAAAGACAGTAATATGTTCGCCATCATTAATCCGCTCAACCCGCAAAAGGGCCTGCGCGAAACGGTCATCATCCACAGTGGCGCTTTCACCCGGCGCTGTTGCCAAACGGAAGCGCTCGTTAAAGCGGATGAGATGGGGTGATGTGTGCGTATGAACGCGTTTGCCCGCGGCCTCTAGCATGGCCCGCATGAAGGCAATGGTCGAGCCTTTGCCATTGGTGCCTGCTACGTGGATGACGGGTGGAATATCAAGTTGCGGATTGCCAAGCCTATCAAGCAGCTTGCGCACCCGATCCAAGGCTAAATCATAGCCCGGTGGGAACGACATGGAGAGCCGCGCAATTATGTCTTCAGGAGCTTCATAAGGCATCGGCACACTTCCAAAAAGCGCGGTGAGGCTAACCGCTAGGTTGCGGCCTCTTCCTCACTTGCAATTTCTGGCTCTTCGCTTTCGTCAGCGCTTTCTTCTACTTCCTCAACAGCGACTTCTTCAAGAATTGGCCAAGGAAGGTGTGTAAGTGTTGCGCAAAGCTTTGCAATTGTTTCTGGCAAATCGTGGCGATGAACCACCATGTCCACCATGCCGTGCTCTTTTAGATATTCTGAGCGCTGGAAACCTTCAGGCAGCTTCTCGCGGATTGTTTGTTCAATCACGCGCGGACCTGCAAAACAAATTAATGCGTTTGGCTCTGCAATATGCACATCACCAAGCATAGCATAAGACGCGGTTACACCGCCCGTTGTTGGGTTGGTTAGCACCACAATATAAGGACAACCAGCATCACGAAGCGCTTGGACTGCAACGGTTGTGCGAGGCATTTGCATCAAGGATAAAATGCCCTCTTGCATACGAGCGCCACCAGATGCTGTGAAAATCACAAAAGAGACTTTGCGTTTTACCGCTTCCATCATCGCAATGATAATCGCTTCACCAGCGGCCATGCCAAGCGAGCCAAGCATGAAACCTGAATCTTGAACGGCTGCAACCATCGGCACGCCTTTAACAAGGCCGTGGCCGATCAAAATCGCGTCTTTGAGACCTGTCTTAGATTTTGCTTCTTTCAAACGGTCTGTATAGCGCTTGCTATCACGGAACTTGAGAGGATCAACGGCTACATCCGGCGTATCAATTTGTTCCCATTCGCCGTTATCAAAGAAGAAATCGAGCCGCTTGCGGCCTTCAATTTTCATGTGATAGCCAGAGCTTGGCACGACAAACTGGTTCTGCTCTAAATCGCGATGGAAAACCAATTCCCCGCTCTCAGGGTCTTTGATCCAAAGATTTTCAGGCGTTTCACGCTTGTTGAAAAAGCCCATGCCTGGGCGGACGACGTTTGTGATCCAGTTCAACGGTTTATCCTTTTAGTTACTCTGCTGCCTCAGCGCGGGCTGAGTGACAGCCTTTCGCAAGATCACTCACCAAATCTGTAACAGCCTTTACTGTCATGTCGGTGCCCTTGCCGTTTTCGTCAAGGCTTTCTTTTACAGCATTTACTAGCGCAGATCCAACAACTACGCCATCGGCATCTTGTCCTATGGTTGAGGCTTGCTCTGCCGTCTTAACGCCAAAGCCAACGGCAACTGGCAAATCTGTATGGCTTTTGATCCGGTTCACGGCGTCTGCAACACGACCTGTGTTTTGTAGTTCTGCGCCTGTGATACCTGTCATGGAGACGTAATACACGAAACCAGACGTGTTATTTAAAACGGTCGGCAAGCGCTTATCATCTGTTGTGGGCGTTGCAAGGCGGATGAAACTAACGCCTGCTTCCATAGCGGGAAGACAAAGTTCGTCATCAGCTTCTGGTGGCAAATCAACGATGATCAACCCATCAACACCTGCTTCTTTCGCTTCCTTGGCAAAAGCTGCAGAGCCACGGAAATAGATCGGGTTATAATAGCCCATCAAAACGATTGGCGTTTCGTTGTCGCCTTTACGGAAGGAGCGCACCATGTCCAGCACGTCATTCATGGTCATGCCAGATTTAAGGGCGCGCTGTGTCGCAAGCTGAATTGGAATGCCTTCTGCCATCGGGTCAGAAAACGGCATGCCAAGCTCGATCACATCAGCACCAGCCGCTGGCAGGGCATCAAGAATGGCTTGTCCGGTTGCTTTGTCGGGATCGCCGCCGGTAATAAAAGTCACGAGTGCAGGACGATTTTCCGCCGCACATTTTGCAAATCGTGCATCAATTCGGGTGACTGGGCGCTTGTTACTCATATTCAACCTATAGGGTTCGGCTTAGCCGTCTTTTTTCTGGGATCAACCGATATCTTTATTCGGCAAAATGTCCAGCACTTTCTCTTTTGGGCGGCATAAATCCGCGCCAATTGGTGTGATCACGATAGGTCGGTTCATGAGAATTGGATGTTCAATCATGAAGTCAATCAACTCATCATCGCTCCATTTATCATTGCCAAGATCGAGTTCTTCAAAAGGCGTGCCGTTTTTGCGTAAAACATCACGCACAGGCAAACCCGTCGCTTTGATGATTTCAACAAGCTCTCCGCGCGATGGCGGTGTTTTCAGATATTCAATCACTTCTGGCTCTTCACCCGTTTGGCGAATAATCTCAAGCGTGTTGCGAGATGTGCCACATTTTGGGTTGTGATAGATTTTGATGGTCATCAATAAAACTCCAAACGAACATTTAGCGTCGTGGTGGTGGCTGCATTGCCTCAATTGGGGTGCCACCATCTGATACTTCGCTGACGCTATCCATGAATTTCTTCATCTGTGTCAGCTCTAAGCGCATTTCTCTAATTTGCGGTGCGTGTTCATGAGTCATAAGGCGCAATTCATTCTCAACAGAATCCATGCGCGCTTCCAACTGGCCAATGTCATATTGCAACACGTCGAGGCGCTCTAAGATGGCATCAAGCTTGTCGTCGCTCACAATTAAAGCTCCACGCCGAGTGCTTTGCCAACGGTAAAGACATCTTTGTCACCACGGCCACAAAGGTTCATGACCAAGATTTGGTCTTTGTCCATTTTCGGGGCGCGTTTGATGACCTCAGCCAAAGCGTGGCTTGGTTCGAGTGCTGGGATAATGCCTTCTAAGCGCGTGCAAAGCTGGAATGCTTCCAAGGCTTCTGTATCTGTAATTGGCACATAGTTCACGCGGCCCGTATCACGCAAGAAAGAGTGTTCAGGACCAATACCTGGGTAATCGAGGCCCGCAGAAATCGAATGGCCTTCTTTAATCTGACCATCATCATCTTGCAGCAAATAAGTGCGGTTGCCGTGAAGCACACCCGGTTTGCCACCTGTAAGAGAGGCGCAGTGTTCTTCGGTATCAAGACCGTGGCCACCCGCTTCAACACCAATAATTTCGATGTTTTCATCATCGAGGAATGGATGGAACAAACCAATGGCGTTTGACCCGCCACCAATACATGCAATCAAAGTATCTGGCAGACGGCCTTCCGCTTCCATCATCTGTTCGCGAAGCTCATTGCCAATAACCGATTGGAAATCCCGCACAAGGGTCGGGTAAGGGTGTGGACCAGCGGCCGTGCCGATAATGTAGAAGGTGTCTTCGACGTTGGTCACCCAATCACGAAGCGCTTCATTCATGGCATCTTTCAAGGTGCCAGCACCAGCGGTTACCGGATTAACTTCAGCGCCCAAAAGCTTCATGCGGAATACATTGGGAGCCTGACGCTCAACGTCAGTCGCACCCATATAAACGTGGCAAGGATAGCCGAAGCGCGCGCAAACTGTGGCAGAGGCAACACCATGCTGACCCGCGCCTGTTTCTGCAATAATGCGGCTTTTACCCATGCGTTTTGCAAGCAGGATTTGGCCCAAACAATTGTTGATCTTGTGGCTGCCCGTATGGTTCAGCTCATCGCGCTTAAAGTAGATTTTAGCGCCACCCAAATGCTCCGTCATACGCTCCGCAAAATAAAGTGGGCTTGGACGGCCTGTATAATGCGTATTGAGATTTTTAAGCTCAGCAATAAAGGCTGGATCTTCTTTGGCTTCATCATAAGCTTTTTCAAGATCAAGGATCAGCGGCATCAGCGTTTCGGCGACAAACCGCCCGCCATAAATACCAAAATGGCCGCGCTCATCGGGGCCGGTACGGTATGAATTTGGTTTTTGCACATTCATGGGCGTGTACTCTTAAATAGTAGTGTTTCTTTTCACCTACATTGAATCTGGAGCGGGGTCCAGTTTTGTCACGCGGTGTGATGTCGCAGATAGATAAAAATCGACGTTTAGGCAGCCCGTGCATTCTCAATAAAGCGTTTAATCAACGCCACATCTTTAATGCCTGCGGCACTTTCGACACCTGATGAGACATCCATGCCAAAAGCACGGGTGGAACGCACAGCGTCTGCAACCGTCTCAACGCTTAATCCACCAGATAGCATAAACTCCAAATCGGCAGGCAGATGGTCCAAGATCGTCCAATCAAAAGCTGCTCCATTGCCACCGGGCAAAACCGCACCCTTCGGTGGCTTCGCATCAAGCAGCAAATAGTCAGCCACACCGTGATAAGGCGTGATCTTTTTAAGGTCTTCAATTGTTGAAACGCCGATAGCCTTCATAACTGGCCGCCCGTAACGGGTTTTCACCTCTGCAACACGCTCAGCGGGTTCCTTCCCGTGGAACTGCCAAATATCAGGGTTTACCTGCGCCATAATATCATCAAGCAATTGATCATCCGCATTGACTGACAAGGAGACGATTTTCGTTTTGCCTCGGGCTAAGTCAGCCAATGGCTTAGCATCCATCGGCCCCACATGGCGGGGGCTTGGCGGGAAAGTGACAAGACCAACCCAATCGGCACCTGCATCCATGGCAGCGTTTAGGGTCTCAACCGTTGAGAGACCGCAAATTTTGATGATGGTTTCGCTCATGTCTTCTTTGTGTCATCAATAATATTCATTGAAGCTTGGCCACTATTGCCAAGTTCAACGGAAGCAAACGGCCCGCCGTGGCACATGTGACCGACGTCTTGTGGGTCCATTTGTGGTTCTTCTGCCAGAACTTTTTCTGCAAATTTCTCTGCATTGTCTTTTGGTTGGTACCCAAGGAAATGTGCCTTGTGATTGTCCACTGGCGCGCGGTCATTATTCGACACACCATAGACCACGGAAAAGCCTGTGACCGGCGTATCAATTGAGCGCTGAACCAGTTGGATCAAATCGTCATAAGAAAGCCACGAGCCAAGCGCGCGGGCATTATTGACTTGCGCACAAGACAAAATACGCATGTGAACGCTTTCTAGGCCCCGTTTATCCCAGTACATGCTGCCGAGATCTTCAGCAAAGCATTTCGCTAGCCCGTAAAACGTATCAGGACGGTGCGCAACTTCTGTATCAATGCGCTGGTTTTTAGGGTGCATGCCAACAGCGTGGATGGAGCTTGCATAAACAACACGCCTTAGACCATGCCGGAAGGCTGCTTCCCAAATATTGTAAGCACCAATGAAATTTGGCCCTAGCAATTCTTCAAACGGCGCCTCATCCGCAATGGCGCCAAAATGCACCACCATATCAGCGCCCTCAAGCACTTTCATCATATCATCAAGTGATGAGAGGTCCCCTTGAATATAGGTTTCACCATCATAAAGCTTACCAATGTCATCAACCATATCGGTCGAGATCAGTTCATCTGCCATTTTGCTCAATGGTTCACGAAGATAAGAACCTAAGCGCCCTGCAGCACCGGTAAGAACTAGTTTTTTAAGTGCCATGATATTACTCCAAGTGCGGGCAGATCGCCGATGCATGAGACTGTTTCACTATTTCTCATAAACACCCAAAACAAAGAGCGCAACAAGGCCTTGCCATTAACGCTTACATCGTTTGCTTGCTATCCATATGGTTGATCTCGCGCCTACATTCGAGTATATCGCCGACACCGGTCGCAGCCTACCCGGTTTACAAAACAAGGACACTGGATAATGAAAACGAACGTCGTATGTTCCGGCGGGCTGGATTCCGTCTCGCTTGCCCACATGATTGCTGCACAGGGAAACCTGTCACGCTTGACCTCATTTAATTATGGGCAAAGGCATCAAAAAGAATTGGACTATGCTCAAGCTTGCGCAAAGCGCTTGGGTGTTCCTCATCACGTTATTGATATTGGCCCAGTCGGCGCATCCCTTTCTGGGTCCGCTTTAACAGACGATGTTGATGTGCCTGATGGGCACTATGCAGAAGACAGTATGAAGGTGACAGTGGTTCCAAACCGCAACGCCATTATGCTCACAATCGCGTATGGCATTTCAGCAGCAAATCAAGATGACGCCGTTGCAGCAGCCGTCCATGGTGGTGACCACTTCATCTACCCAGACTGTCGCCCAGCCTTCACAGAAGCTTTCGATGCCATGCAACGCCTTGCCCTAGACGGCTATGCCAACGTCGCGCTTCACACGCCTTTCGTGCACCGCTCTAAGGCAGACATTGTTGTTGAAGGGGCGAAAGTGAACACGCCATTTGAAGAGACGTGGTCTTGCTACAAAGGCGGCGCGCTTCATTGTGGACGTTGTGGCACTTGCGTTGAACGGCGTGAAGCCTTTCACCTTGCCAATGTCGAAGACCCAACGCGCTATGAAGATCCTGATTTTTGGCGTGAAGCCACCGACCGCAAGGAGGCTTGATGATGTTTCGCATCAAGAAAGAATTCCATTTCTCCGCTTCCCATCAGCTTTCTCACTTGGCAGCTGATCACCAGTGCGCGCGTATTCATGGTCATAACTATATTGTCGTCGTGGAGCTTTCAGCGGCTAACCTTGATGATGATGGCTTCGTGCGGGACTATCAAGAACTTAAGCCGCTTAAAAATTATCTCGACGAGGAATTCGACCACCGACATTTGAATGATGTGCTTGATGTTTACACAACAGCTGAAAACATCGCCAAGCACCTTTATGATTGGTGCAAGGCTAGGTGGCCTGAGACATCCTCAGTTGCCGTATCAGAAACGCCCAAGACGTGGGCTGAATACAAGCCGGTGGACTGATTATGGCTTTGCGCATTGCCGAAATATTTGGACCGACCATACAAGGCGAAGGCTCGCTAATTGGTGAGCCAACCGTTTTTGTGCGGGCAGGCGGGTGCGATTATCGGTGTAGCTGGTGCGATAGCTTGCATGCCGTGGATAGTGCGTTCCGTGCTGAGTGGACACCCATGACAAGCGAAGACGTATGGGCAGAGGTGAAACATCTTTCTGGTGACACACCGCTGGTTATTTCACTTTCTGGTGGCAATCCGGCCATTCAAGATTTTTCCGGCCTGATTGCCCTTGGAAAAGCTGAAGGTTATCGTTTCGCCTGCGAAACGCAAGGATCGGTTGCACGCGAATGGTTTGGCGATTTGGATACTTTGGTGCTTAGTCCAAAACCACCTTCTAGCGGCGAAACTGTTGATTGGGCTTTGTTTGAAGATTGCATATCGGCCGCAGCAAACGGTCCGAATATCGTCATGAAAATCGTAATTTTTGATGATGTTGATTATGCATGGGCAAAAGAGGCCGCGGACAAGTTTCCAGATCTGCCGCTCTATCTGCAACCGGGTAATTCACAGGTTGATCCAGAGATTCCAGTCGCATTGGAAGATGTGACAGAGCGTTTATTGTGGCTTGTTGAAAAAGCAACTGCGGATAAATGGTATCGTCCCCGTATGCTACCGCAATTACATGTGCTTTTATGGGGTAACAAACGCGGCGTATAGAGCTTTGCAAATCAGCCCACATGGCTGGCAGGAGAATATCATGGAACTTCAAGAAGAAATCTTTATCAACGCACCCCGCGATGTTGTTTATGCCGCACTCAATGATCCTGATATTTTGAAGCAATGCATCCCTGGTTGTCAGGAGCTCACCAAGCAGAGTGATACCGAGCTTGCGGCAAAAGTGACGTTGAAGGTTGGTCCGGTGAAAGCCAATTTTGCTGGTGATGTTACTCTCGACCCAAGCAATGCACCGGCTCATTTTTCCCTTAGCGGCGAAGGTAATGGCGGCGTGGCAGGCTTTGCAAAAGGCGGCGCGGATGTGGAGCTGATCGAACAAGACGGCGGTACCTTGCTCAAATATACAGCCAAGGCCGATGTCGGCGGCAAGCTTGCGCAATTGGGTAGCCGTTTGATTGTCAGCACATCCAAAAAGCTTGCTAAAAATTTCTTCGAAGAATTTAACGTGGTTTTGGTCGGTGAAGACGAGGAAGGCGACGGTGAAGTATCGGAAGAAAAGAAGGGCTTTTGGACGTCACTCGTTGGTCGCTAAAGCTAACGCGCTTTAGTCATCATTGTTGCGTTAATGAAAATGCCTTGCGCAGCCATTTTCAGCATAATCGTTGTTTTTAATATGAATGAAATTCGTTAATTCATCGCACGCTATCGCGCAGTTCATTCTTGCGCACTTTACCCGTTGTTGTTTTTGGCAACTCACCGAAGACAATTTTCTTAGGACGCTGAAAACTCGCCAAACCGTTGCGTGCATGGGCGAGCAACTCTTCTTCACTTGCCTCAGCCCCACTTGCCAGTTCCACAAAGGCGCACGGCACCTCGCCCCATTTTTCATCGGGCATGGCAACCACAGCAACAAGGCTGACGGCGGGGTGTGAATAGAGCGCTTTTTCAACTTCGATGGAGGATATATTTTCGCCGCCCGAAATGATGATGTCTTTGGCGCGGTCACGAATTTCAACGTAGCCATCTGGGTGCTGCACAGCAATGTCCCCAGACCAAAACCAGCCGTCTTTAAACGCCTTTTCGGTTTCTTCCGGTTGCTTCAAATAGCCCTTCATGACGATGTTTCCACGAAAGACGATTTCACCCAGGGTTTCACCGTCCCAAGGAACAGGCTTTCCCGTTTCGCGGTCTAGCACAAGCACATCTTCTTCAAGTTCATAAGCAACGCCTTGGCGAGCTTTTAATTGAGCCTGCTCTTCAAGCGAAAGGTCTGCCCAAGCTGGCTTTTCAGCGCATACAACAGCGGGACCATAAACTTCTGTTAGGCCATAAACATGGGTGACCGAGATACCCATTGCTTCCATGTCTTTAATGACAGAAGCAGGCGGTGGGGCCGCTGCCGTCATCATTTTGATCTTCTGCGTAAAGGCTCGCTTCTCTTCAGTAGGCGCGCCCGAAATCATCGACATGATGATCGGTGCCCCACATAGATGCGTAACGCCGTGATCTGCAAAGGCATTATAAATTGCATCAGCACGGGGCGCACGAAGAAACACATGCGTTCCTGCAAGCAGAGTTATCGTCCATGGAAAGCACCAGCCATTGCAATGAAACAAAGGCAGCGTCCATAAGTAGACTGGATGATGCGCCAACTCCCATGTCACCACATTGTTGACGGCATTGGTCCATGCGCCGCGATGGGAATAAACAACACCTTTCGGGCGACCTGTCGTGCCTGATGTATAGTTAAGCGCCAACGCGTCCCACTCATCATCTGGCAGTTTATAGCCCCAGTTAGGGTCGCCTTCACTAAGCAGCTCATCATAAGTGAGCGACCCAATGCGCGAGCCACCTGGCCCTTCGCTGTCTTCAATATCGACGATTAGAAGATCGCGGCCAGATTGCTCAACCGCTTCCTTGGCCATGGCTGAAAACTCCGTATCAACCAATACAACCTTTGCTTCACCGTGATCCAAAATATAAGCAATGGTGCTTGCATCAAGGCGGACATTGTTGGCGTTTAGCACGGCCCCAATCATTGGCAGCGCCAACGCACATTCAAGCGCTTCTGGGATATTAGGCGCGACTAAGGCCACTGTGTCGCCCTTGCCCACACCACGCTTGACGAGAGCCGATGCGAGCCTTTTACAGCGCTCAGCAACCTCGCCCCAGTTGCGGCGAATGGTACCATGTATTTGTGCGGGCAGTTCTGGGTGAACCCGTTCTACACGTTTGAGAATAGAGACTGGCGATAAGGCCGCGTGATTGGCTGTATTCTTTTCAAGCTCTGAGCCTTCGTACATGCTTGGCATTTCTAATTCGTCCATTATTCGCCGGTCCATTCTGGCATTGGTTCTTTGCGGGTGAAGGCACCAATTCCGGCCACTGTATCACGCGCCATCATGTTTTCGGCCATCACACGGCCTGCAAAATTATAAGCCTCCTCAAGCGACATTTCTGCCTGCTCATAAAAGGCGCGTTTCCCGATCTTAATGGCTGCGGGAGATTTATCCGCAATGATGCGGGCAATTTCCATAGAGGTGGCCTCCAGTTCATCAAGTGGGACGACACGATTGATCAATCCCATTTCAGCCACGCGGGCGGCGGGCAAGAAATCACCCATTAGTAACATTTCCATGGCCAGTTTTCGCGGAACATTTCGGCTGAGGGCAACCATTGGTGTCGAACAAAAAAGGCCGATGTTGACCCCCGATGTTGCAAATTTTGCCTCCTGTGATGCAACCGCCAAATCGCAGGACCCAACCAGCTGACAACCTGCCGCGGTAGCAATGCCCTTAACCTCCGCAATAACGGGTTGAGGCAAGCGAACAATCCGCAACATCATGGCCGAACAAGTGGCAAAGAGGTCTTGGAAATATTGAAACCCACCATCTTCATCTTCGCGGCGCGCCGACATTTCTTTGAGATTGTGACCGGCGCAGAAATGATTGCCAGTGGTACGCAAGATGACCGCTTTAACCGATCGATCTTCTGCAATTTTATCGAAGCTATCGGACAAGGCATGAAGCATGGCTTCAGACAAAGCGTTGATCGACTTGGGAGCATTCAACGATAAAATCGCAACCCCATCTTGATCATCGCGGATTAAAAGATCTTCGTTTTGCATCTGCCCCTCACAAGCCGTTGATCGGCACTTTTAGCATAGGTACACCATTTTCGTCGCTAGGGATTTCACCAGCGCGCATATTTACCTGAAGTGACGGTATAATCAATTTTGGCATCGCCAGTTGAGCATCGCGTTCCGTGCGAAATTTAATGAACTCATCGCGGGATTTATCACCACCCACATGAATGTTTTTTGCCCGTTGTTCGCGAATGGTTGTCTCCCACGCAATTGCCCTCCCGTTGGGGCCATAATCATGGCAGATAAATAGGCGGACTTCTTCGGGAAGTGATAACACCTTTTGAATTGAATCGTAGAGTTGCCCCGCATCACCACCTGGAAAGTCTGCCCGCGCAGAACCGCCATCCGGCATAAATAGCGTATCGCCCGCAAAAGCGGCATTGCCCAAAACGTGAACCGTGCAAGCAGGGGTGTGGCCCGGTGTTGCAATAACAAACCCCGTTATCTCGCCCACAGTGTAAGTATCACCTTCTTCAAACAGCGCATCAAACTGAGACCCATCACGTTGAAACTCTGTTCCTTCGTTGAAAATTTTGCCAAAGGTATCTTGTACTTCCTTAATGCCCGCCCCAACGCCAATTTTGCCACCTAGTTTTTCTTGAATATAGGGTGCAGCAGACAAATGATCTGCGTGGACATGAGTCTCGATAATCCATTCAAGGGTAAAGCCGCGTTCCTCAATGGCTGCGATTAAACGATCAGCGCTATCATAAGCGATCCGACCCGCTGCATAATCCATATCCAACACGCTATCAATAATCGCGCAGGCCTGTGTCGCAGGGTCTATGAGGATATAGGAAATCGTGTTGCTCGCGGGATCGAAAAAACCTTCAATTTCAGGTTCAACAGAGACATTCAACGTTGGAAATTCCATGCTATCTTCCTCAATAGTTCTTGAGTTTGTTGCCCCCTATTGGTGCAATCAAGTTAGATTGCTAAATCTAATCTAGGTTTCCAGAACGGGCGAAACAATTCAATTTTCGGACATCGGTCCATGACAACTTTTAAACCAGCCGCTTCAGCAAGCTTTGCAGCCTTGTCATCATAGACCCCAATTTGGCCCCAAAGCACCTTGGCGCCAATCTCGATTGCTTGCTCCGCAATCGTATGAAACTCTTCTTTAGGTCTGAAAACGTCGACCATATCTACAGGACGATCAATTTCTTGAAGGGAGTGGTAGACCTTTAGGCCGCGTATCTCAGTCAATTTCGGATTTGGATTGACGGGCAAAATTTCATAACCCGTTTCATGTAAAACGCGCAGGACGCCATAGCTGAATTTGGTCTTGTCACCGCTGGCACCCACCATGGCAATAGTTTTAACCGAACGCAAAATTTCCGCCAAATACTCTGACGAATAATCATAACGATGATCAATATCGGCTTGTGGCATTTAAGCCTCCTTGGGCGTTGCAATATCCGCTTTCAGCTCATGCGCTTCAAGGGGATCAAGAAAGGGGTTGCGGTAAAGTTTGTCATGACTTTCAACGCCAATTTCAAGCGTGCAATCAGACACGGGACGCGCGACGCACAACACCACGTAGCCGTTGTTTATCTGTCGGTTGTTAAGGGCTACTTGTCGGCGTTGATCGACCTCACCAACGGTCAATTTGGCAGCACAGGTAATGCAGCCGCCATATTTGCAGCCGTAGGGGAGATCGACGCCTTCGTCTCGCAGACTATCAAGCAAGGGACGGCGGGCATCGACCCTGTGGGTCGCATTTTCGCGGTTGGCGATTGTGATGGTGTAGGTCTCGCTCATAACCAGATATCACTCGTGCAATCACCACCTGGGTAACGGGTTTCATGGCAGCGGCTTGGGCCGTTTGGTTCTTTGCCAAAGTCCACAATGAAATCTTCGTTGATCTTCATGCCGCCATTTTCAACATCGCAATCAATCATCAACATAACCCCGCCTTGAGTGCGAATTTCGGGATAGAATTGATTGTCCCATGTGGAGAACAAAGAGGTCGTCACATAAAGCCGCTTTCCATCAAGGGAGAGCTGATACATTTGCGGGCCGCCTGCGACCTTTGCCCCGTTCACCTCAGGCGCCTTACCAAGCAAACCGCCCATCCAGACTTGGCCTGTTAAAACAGGATTATGCGGGTCACTAATATCATACTGGCGCATGTCGCCGTGCAGCCAGTTGTTGAGATAGAGGTATTTATCATCCATCGACACCAAAATGGCAGACATCACACCGGGCACTGGAATTGGCCATTCAGGATGCGGTTCGTTTTCAACGTCGATGATTTTTTCCCATTCCCACTTGCCCGCGTCTGATTTCCAAAAATGGATCACATTTGCGCTCAATGCAGCGCCACAAAAACCGTGGGTGCTGTCTGGGTCATGGAGAAATTTCACTTCCAGCGGAATAAGGCCGTCTTCGCCAAGATACAGGGTCTCAACAGGTTTGCGTGCTTCAAAGTCCCAAATGTGGAGACGGCGGCCATATTTAAGGTGCCCCACTTCTTCAAGATCAAAGCCTGGCATGAACGTATTGGGGGCTGCCCATTCAGAACTCACCATCACATTGTGGCGCGGTTGATACCAAAAATCGTAGCTGAACGGGATGTCGCCCATGGTTTCTTCCCAGCGGCCAACAATCTCAAAATCTTTGTTGAGATGCAGATAACCACCGGGCGCTTCGCCCATGGCATCGCCAAGGAAGGAGATGATGATTTCTGACCCCAGACAATGCACCGTGTGCGGCCCAGATAGATTAGCCTTCGCTTTGATCTCAGCACCATCAATCACCTTATGCAATCTCGGCGCGTAAGGATCGGTTGCCGTATCCACCACATGGATATTGTTGGAGCGAACACCGGGGACGAGCAAATATTTGCGTGCCATCGAACTATCATCATGACACGAAGAACAAGCATTCCAGCCCATATGATGCAGTTCATCGCCAATGCCTGGCATTTCTAGCCGATGGATGACTTTTGAATAGGTTGGACTATCAGGATCAGCGTCTACGGTTGCAAGATAATCAGGTTTTTGAATGCCCGTGCCTGTGTATATGGCAATTGTATAAAGGAGCTTCTCACGAGGTGCCGCCATCGCTTCTGCTGGATTGGCATAACCTGGTCCACAACATGCTTCGGCCATTTCAAAGTTCCTCCCTTGAATATCTGCAGTATTCTTATATTATAAAAACTAAAATCTCACAATATGAGAAATCATGCACTTAGAACGCTTAATCTTTATTCTCGAATTTGTTGGCCAGAAGGGTGATGTGACCGTCGCTGATATCTGCGCCAATTCTGATTTGCCCAAACCGTCGGCCTACCGATTGGTGCAAGACCTTGTCGGCACTGGATTGTTAGACCCTGTTGGCAAAGGACGCTTTGCGCTTGGAACTCGTTTGAAATTGATCACGGATGCTGGCCAGTCGGACCAACTTCTCCTCGATGTCATTGCGCCTGTTTTAAAACAAGCTGCCAATGACCATGGCGCGGCGTTTTTCTTGTCACGCCTACGGGGACAGTCCGTGGAAATCATTCATGTGGAGACGCCTGAGACAGGTGCTTCCTATTTGCACCCCGGCTTAGGCAAACGTCCATTGCATGCGTGCTCTTGCTCAAAAGCGGTTGCGGCCTTTTCGCCGACACTGCTTTCAGAAATGAAACTTGATGGACGGTTGAAAGCTTACACGGAATATACGCTCACCGAACCAGAAGCCTTAGATTTGGAATTTGAAACAATTAGAAATCGTGGCTATGCACAATGCGTTGAGGAAATAGAACGGGGCATGTGCTCCGTTGCAGCCCCTCTCAGTAAAACGGGATCTGGTGCCAATATGTCAATCGGTGCAACGGGGTCGGTGCGCGTATTTAAGCCAGAATTTCGCGAGATGATTGGTCGCGAACTTATTCAATTGGCATCGGGCTTATCAAAGCGCCTTACTTGGAATGATCAAGCGGTTGCATGAGCAACATCCCTCGCTTTGGTCCATTTGCTTTGATCTGTTTTTGTAGGATTTGCCCTTAGGACCACTGGCTTTGCTGAGGCTGGTTTTTATTTCGGTGATTATGGGGCCGAGGTGTAAATTTATGTGCTTTTGATGCTGAGAATATTGCAATCAACCAAGCCAGTAAAATACCGAAAGTGAGACCCAAAAATAGCCCGCCTGCTACGAATAGTTTCTTGTTAGGGAAGGCTGCGAAAATTGGTGGTATCGCTTGTGAAATAACACGAGTGCTATCGTTTGAGAGGGTTTCTTGTTCGCCTGATTGCTTTGCTCTTAATTGTAAAGCTTGGAATACTTCGCGCTGTGAAGCTGCTTCACGCTCCAGTTCACGCAATTGCACCAATGCTTTGCTATCGCTCAATGATGACCGTGTAAGTTGCGCGAGCAAGCCTTCGAGGGACTGGAGGTTTTTGCGCGCAACATCGCGGCGTGATTTTGCGGCATTAAAAAAGCGGCCGATTTCATTTTTGATAGAGCGTTGAATGCTTGCAACTTCTGTCCGCAAAGCGCCAAGGCGAGGATGGCGCGACCCGAGGCTTCCTTCTGCATTTGCAAGAGCACTACTTGCAATAGCAAGTTGGCTGCGCAAATTGCCAAGAACTGGTGAGGCGAGCGCTTCCGCAGTTGCGCCAGCCAGACTATTTGTTGCGGATGCACGTCGCAGTGCTTCGTAGTTTGCTTCTGCCTCCAGCATATCGGCTTTAGCATCAACCAGCCGCGTGTTGAGGTTGCGCAATTGTTCATCATTGAGCAGACGGTCAGATGCACCTGCGATGTCTGTTCCAGTGCTCGTGCCCGTACCCGCGATTTCGATAAGGTTGTTTTCAGCGCGATAGGCTTCAACACGCGCTTCTGCTTGTCGTACACCGTTGCGAAGGTTCTCAACGCGGGCTTCTAATGCGGAGGTGGTTTCCCGCGTTACATCTGTACGGTTATCGGATTGTTGAGCAATGTAAGTTGAAACAATACTGTTTGCGATTCGCGCGGCACCAGTAGGACTTGGGTCACGCACAGTGATGCCAACAACATAAGAATTACCAGATCGCCCAACTTTCAAGGATTTGCGCAAACTGTCGACCATGAGAAAATCTGGTTTGCCATCAGCGCCTGCATCCAAGCGACCGGCATCAATTTCTTTTTGCAATGTTTCGCGTAAAACCCGATCAGATTGAATGATCGCAATTTGTGAATCCAACAACAGCAAGTCACCGCCAATACTCGAGCGCCCGAGGCCTGTCGGCACAATTTCTTCTTCGATGAGCGCTTTGCTGCGTGGATCAATGAAGATTTGGTTTGTTGCTTCAAATGATTGGGGCAACAAAAATGCAACCAATGTAGCAAGCACGGTAAAGCATAGGGTGGTTATGATGACATAAGACTTGTTTTGCCAGATCGCCGAGCTTGTACCTGCAATATCACTTGCTAAGGCATTTGCTGGCAAATCGTAGGCAGGCGCTTGATGAGGGGTGTGTTCAGGTTTTGGTTCAAGGCGCTTTTCTCGTGGCGCAGAGTTATTCCGACGAGCATAGGAGTCGGCTGATCTTAGCAATCGCCTCCACTCTTCAATCGGTTCTTTTTCTTTTCTGCGAAACACGGTTTAGCTCACTATCCTAATTGATCTTTATAGTTAATATAAAATTATCAACATTTACTTACCGCGAATTCTCTTTGTGAAGGCCAAGAGACGCGGGTATTTGCGTACAAGCTGTTTCAGCTTCCGTAATTGATAGCTGGCCTGTCCGCGCCAAGTAATTGGGTAGTGGATTTCGCTTAACATGCGCTTCTCCACTTGGAAGTGAAATTTGTAGCTTTCATCACCCAGAGTGAAGTCGAAGTATTCAAAGCCTGCTTCGCGACAATGTTTGATATCTTCGAGCGACAGTAAAATGGCTGGTGAAAATTTATAAAATTGATCGGCGTTAATAGCGCTGGCAAGGCCGTAAAAACTGTTTTCTGCCAAGATGCCAAAAGCAATGCTTGCGATATCGTCACCAACTTTGAAAATGGTAAGTCTCGCGACAGCCTGCGCGGTTTTGCCTAAAGCGACGTCTTCATAAAATTGCAAAATCTTTTCATTGGCAAATGCATCATCCCGACCAAGTTTTGCAAACCGTGCACGCCGCCAATCGAAGAACAAATGCAAATTTTCTGGCGAGATTTCTCCAGCCTCTTGCCTAAGAACACTAACAGGCGCCATCTTGTTGAGTTTTTTTAATTTACGACGGTGATTGCTAAAAAAGTGCGTGCTGGCAATCTCCGTTGGTTCAAGGCTAAGTGGCATTCTATAGGCGTGAACATGATAGGGAAAGCAAAACGGGCTGGCGTTTAGTTGAGTGAATGCTTCTGCTTCTCCACCAATCCATTTGTCGAAGTGAATTAAATCAGCTTGCGGTGCGGCTTGGCGAAGCGCGTCCAATATCAACGAAGCTGGGATGTTTTTTGCGATATTGCTGGCAACAATAGGAACACAGTAATCGCTCAAACGGCGATCGGCAAAGCGAAGGCTTAACGTCGAAAGAAAACCGAAGACCGAACGCTTTTCTAAAGCAAGCGGCCAAAGCATTTCTAAGGCGCCACTTTGTGTGTTTGTAAAACAAACAATGAGCGGTTTTGCTTCTTCGTCTTGATAAAGATTTTTATAAAGCGGAGCGACCCAATCAAAGCGTTGAAAGCCAGAGATAAACCCACCCGCTTCTTCTTCAAGGGCACGCCATTCGGTTTCAAGGGAATGAGCATCTTGGGTTGTGGTTATCGTCCATGGGCCATACTCAAAGCGCGTCATTTTTTTGTTCTTTGTAATTCGACCAAAGCGCGGGCATCCGCTTCATAAAACGCAATATGAAATTGCGGGTCAAACCGTTGGTATATTTCTGCACTTTGGGTTTTCATAGCGTGTCGAAAACTTGCGTGATTATGCCACAATGTGTGCAACGCTTTTGAAATTTCTAAGCGATTATTTGGATCAACGCCCACGCCAGAATTCAGTCCATCGAGATAACCATCAATGCCGCTGTTTTTACTGTAAAGGATGGGCACTCCGGCAAACATAGCTTCCGTATAGACCATGCCAAATGTCTCATTGTGACTTGGTAAAACCATGGCGCGGTAAGTTGGTATACGTTCAATTAGTTCGGTGTGGTTTAGCTTGCCGACTATGGTTACTTTGTCTGAAAGGCCGTGTTCTTCAACTAGTTTTTCTATCTTTTTTACGTCTTGAGGGCTGCCTTGTCCAATAAGATCAAGCGTCATTTCTGGATAACGATTTGCTGCTTTTGCAAAGGCGGGAAGAAGTCTTAAAAGGCCCTTCTTCCGGTAGATCGAAAAATTGAAGATGGAAACGAAACCGCGTGTTGCTCTTTGGGGTTCAATTTCAGGTTTGGCATTCGTTACGATGTTTGGAAAAGGGCGCCCTTTTGCCTTATCAACATCAGTAAAACGTTCAATGGCTGAGCGATAGAAAGCTGAGACATAATAAATGGCGCCTGAATTCTGCGCAATCCTTCGCATCAACCAACGGTAATGTGGTTTGAAACGGAAAACTTTGCTCTCAACTTCTGCGCGCACAGAAAGTACATAGGGAACACCCCACCACTTTGAGAGAAAATAAGCGGCAATGCCATCGAAGGTCATGCGATGGGCATGGATCAAATCGGGTTTGTACCCTTGCTCATTCATTTTTCGATAAATGTAAGTAGCCGTGAGGAAGAAAGATAAAAACAGGCCTAAGCCAAATTTCAGCCCCCATTGGCCGTAGGCAAAAACACGTGCATTTTCAATTTTACCGCAATCAACCCAATAGCATTTCAAAGGGTTGGATCTTCGGTCCATGGAAATAACCGTATGGTCGAATTGCTTTAAATGCGCGATCGTTTGCTTTATCGCCTGGGTTGTTGGTTTCCGCATGGGGTCGGGGTAGTCACCCGATAAATGAAGAATTTTAAGTGGTGCAGCCATGATCAAACTATTTGCGGGTTAACGACTGTTTTTCGAAGGAAGCCATTTCACCATCAAATCGTTGGCGAAAAGCTTCAATAAGGTTGGGCCGGCGGATGCGTAACGATGCCACAATCGACCCGGTTCGCTCATAAGACGATAGGTCCATTCAATGCCAAAGGTTTGGAATATGCGTGGTGCACGCCTTTTTAGTCCAACCAAGAATTCAAGTGCTGCACCTGAGCAGATCGCCGTGCCGGTTGTGCCTTTGATCTGATATGCTGCATGGCAAATTTCTTCAGATTTCGGTGCGCCAATACAAACGAAGGAAAAGCGGGCGGGTGTTTCAATCAGAAATTTCACGCACGCGTCAAACGCTGGTGTGCCAACTTCAGTATTGGCGGGCGGTATATGAATATGCCAATGAAGGTTTGGGTATTTTTTGCGCAATAAGGTTGCGAGTTCTTCGGAGGCACAGATTGTACTGATTATATCGCCGTCTTGAATGACATTATCAAAAAGAGAAACGGTTAGATCAGCACCGGTTACGAGTGGTGGCACATCATTTAATAAATAGGCCAGAGCACGCACAGGCTGGCTATCGCAAAGACACAAAAGAGCATCCTCGTAAATGGCGATAGGTGTCACCTCACGGTGCATATCAACTACATGCTGTACGTTGGGCGTGACTATGTAACCGAATTGGGTGCTGGAAGACCGCGCGTTTAAAAATGCCAAAGTTTCATATTTATCGATTGCGTCAAAACGCATACCAAAAATAATCTGGCTTTCTGATTGGATTGCTGATTGCAAAACCGTATTTACATGCCCGTTCATTTGAAGGGTTCAAACCTTGTATGCGCGCGAATTTTGTTATTGTTTTTAGTAGGCTCAAGCATAACGCAGAAAACATAATGTATTCTTAAGAAGGGTGCACTATTGATAAGATGAAGGTGAGTTGTTCGTGATTCCTTATCTTATGTTCCTTTGATTATTCATTTTAGTTGAACCCCTACAAGATGAAGAGGTTTTGGATAGTAACTGATATGGCCGTTGCTGAACACGACGAAAGGCAAATTGATATCCAATCGCTTGCGGGGCATTTGCTCGCGGCTATTCCCTTTTTGGTGCTTGCCTATACGTTTTTGATCTGGCCACTTTTGTATGGGCGCAGTGTTGAAGGCAATTTAATTGAGAACATTATAGCCTCCTCTCCCGATGCATCCAGCAATGCGCTTTTGAACCGTGTCTATTTGCCTCTCGTTTTTATTTTAAGTCTTGGCCTCACTTTTCTGCAAGGAAAGCGCATATCTATTCCTTTTCGAGATCCCGCAATATTGGGCCTATTAGCGGTCCTCATTGTATTTGCAATTTCGCTTTTATGGTCTGACTACGCAGGCGTGGGTTTGCGCCGTTTGGTTGTTCAATGCTTTATTGTCGGGTCAATAATGTTGGCTTGTTTTGGTGCGCCGAAACCGATGCGAATATTCGATATTTTGTTTTTATTTGCAGGGTTTTTGGTTGTGCTCAATCTCGCCGCCGTCGTGATTAAACCAGCTGGCCCGCTTGGGCATGAAGGTATTTATCCGCAAAAAAACTATCTCGGTCTTGTTGCGGTTACATCCTCCTTGTTGGCGCTTTATAAGATCACCTTTGGGCGTGGTTTGTGGCGTTTTGCCGGGGGCTTTGTTTGGTTGGCTACGTTGGTCTTGCTCGTTGCAAGTCAATCCAAAACATCACTTGGCCTTGCATTTTTAGCCCCTGCGGCGGCTTTGGGTGTTGCTATTTTTGCCCATCAAATGCGGCTCTGGTCGGGTCTGATCGTTTTTGTAACGATTGGATTTTTATTGTTTGCGTTCTTTTTTGGTGAAGCCGCTTTTATCTGGACTTTTAGTTCGCTTGCGCAAGCGATATTTGGCGACCCGACGCTTACCAGCCGCACAGAAATTTGGGCATTTTCCAGTGATATGATCAATCAACGGCCATTGTTGGGCTTTGGTTTTGGATCGTTCTGGTCAACAGGAGATACGGGTCCTGTGGCACGCCTTGCCCCTGGGTTCGTTGCCCGTCTCAATCATTCTCACAACGGATACTACGACATGATCATTCAGGTAGGCTTGGTTGGTTTTGTGTTGTTTCTCGTGTTCTTATTCTGTCTGTTGAATACGGCAGGTGCTGCCGTGCGTCGACGTTTCAAACTGTCTTGGCTGTTTCTAACCTTGGTGATTTATGTGATGTCATCAAACCTTATGGAAACCAGCTATTTTTATGGTTTTGGCAGTTCAATGACTTTGTTACTGGTCGCCTTGTCGCTGGCCGCGCGTGAAAAATGGGAGGCGGCAGAGTAGTAGTTTGATTATCATCGCAATCTCAAGCATTGGTCGTCCTGATCTGTTAAAAACATTAGCCTCTCTTGATGTTCAAGATTTGGATAAAGCACGTAAGCTGCACGTCATCATCGGGGATGATAGCCGTGATGGAGCTGTGCCCAGATTATTGGAAAATTATGCGCTAAAACGGATTACAGTCGAGACGATTGATGTGAACCGTCAAAATATCTCCCACTGCCGCAATGCTACGCTTAATGCAGCTTTGGCGCATGATGAATGCACCCATGTTGGGTATATTGATGACGATGAGGTTGCGGAACCAAACTGGCTTTCTACGTTGCTCCGCACACTTGAAGCCAATCAAGCAGACGCGGCATTTGGTTTGGTTCTTTCCCGTTTTGATGACGATGTTCCCATGTGGTTGCAGCAGCTTGATCCATTGACGCGGTCTCGTCGGGAAAAAGATGGCGAGACGTCTGTGGGACGTACTGGGAATGCCTTGTTGCGCGCTGACAAATTACGGATCGCTAATTTATCGTTTGATCCTGACCTAGGACGAACAGGCGGCGAAGACACCGCTTTTTTTACAGCCTTTAAAGCGCTTGGAAATAGACTGTGGTTTAACGCCAATGCGCGCGCCCATGAATTCGTACCTGCATCGCGGATGGTCCCAAGCTTTTTGCTCAAACGCTCCATGAGAAGCGGGCAGGTTTATGGTTCTCTTATGGTGAGCAATAAAGAGGGCGTGTTTGGCCGCGGGTTGTTTTATGTCGACGCCTTTATCAAAATGTTTGTTGGATATGGAGCAGCAATTCTTCTGCGCCCATTCAGCCGTGGGCAGTCATTCTTGTTCAAGCTACGCGCCGCCGCAAATCTTGGGAAGTTGCGTTCGGCCTTTGGTATGGGATTGCCAGAGCTTTATTAAACCGCTTGCTCTCCGCCAGCATGTTTTCTACGCAACAATACCCAAATAGCGATTGCCATTAATATGAGGGCAGCGCCAAGGCTGATTAGGCTGGCTGCAAGAACACCTATGAGGCCGAAATGCATTGTAAGTGTAACCAGCAGCACGATGCTCAGCAGGTTAATGCCTAAAGATATCCAGTTGACGGTCCAAGCTAAATCCGCGCCGCGCAGTGCATCAATCAACAAAAATTGGAGGCCCCAGAATATCAATAATGGGGAAAGTATGCGCACAACATCAGAGGCTTGACGGTATTCCTCACCAAGGATCACGGGAATGAAATCGGCGCCAAAATAAGTGCATGCGGCGCAGAAAACAGCAATTGCCATCATGATGCCGCCAACTTGTTTGCCATAGCGAACGCTTGCTGAAAGCCCATTTTTACCAGCGTCGTAAAATCCGCTATAGGTTGTGCGGGCGTAAGCTTGTACGGGGATCAACGCCATTTGAACGAAGCGAAATCCAGCCGCATAAACGCCACCAACCTCTGGCCCTGCAAACAGGGTGACGATGTATTTGTCTGCATGGTTTTGAATGCCACGTTGCAGGTTGGACAATGCTGTTGGCGCGCCGAACCGGAACCAATCCAAAGTGCCAAGCTCAGTATCAGGTGCTTCGACTTGGCGATAGATGATGCGTCTCAACACCACATACATTACCACTGCAGCACAAAGGGTCGCGGAAATTTGAGCGACGACCATGGCAGGGATTTGGTCGTGTCCAAGAGCAAAAATAACAAAGAGAAAGGCCATGCAGCGGAAAAGGGGCACAATCGCACGCGCGAAGGCCGCGAGACGGAAATCGTTTAATGCAAGCGACACATGTTCAAAATAGAGCGTGCATCTAATGATAACAGCTTCGTTCGCGATTAAGGCGGCTATGAACCAGAAAGCGTCAGATGGCGCAATGAAATAGGCTGCAAGCGGTGCAAGGGGCAGGGCAAGTAATAGACCTGTGCCAGCAATCATCCGCAGCCCATTGCCAAACAGCGGCCGCATCCGGTTTTTGTCGCGAGCAACGAGGCGAATAAAGTTTTCACCACAGCCAATGCCAACAAGTTCAGACAGGGCTAACCCAATTGCAACAGAGGAGACAAAAACACCAAAGGACGTTACGCCCAATGTTCTTGTAAGTAAGATGAAGCTGACGACCTGAAAGAAAACAGCAACCAGCATCCCGCCCATTGATTCAGCGAGTGACGAAAGTCTTTTGAGGTCGAATGCGCCCATTTTCTTCATGATGCACGACTGACGTTATATTTTATGTTCTGGGCAAAATTCGCTAGCGATGTATTCACTCTGTTGTTGCCTGTCATATGGGAGGCGATGAAGTCTTTTGGCGTCATATTAGATTGCACGGAATAGCGTGGCACGAGATTTGTTGTTGTGAAGCTAGAGCGGGGTGAGCTGGTATAGAGTTTTGTGTAGCCAGCTCTTCGAGCCGCACGGTAAACATGCGGGCTTATCGCGCCAAAAGGGGCTGCGGCACAGTTGATTGGCGTTTTTAGTTGCTGCTGCAATGTTTCGCGCGACTGCTGCAATTCATTCAACAATTGGTCGGGCTCACATTCTGTCCAAGCAACATGATCAAGACCATGACTGCCAATTTGCATACCTGCATTCATGAGGGAGCGAATGTCATCCCATGACATGTAGTCTTGCTTGCCTATCTGATTAATGATGGGAAAGAATTTAGCTGCGATATTATGCTTTTTTAAAATCGGTAAAGCGATTTCGATGTCTGATTTATTGCCATCATCGAATGCAATAATGCATTGAGGTAGATAGCGAGAAACCACAGCCATCCATTCTGCAAACAGATCAGCGCTTACATTATAGCGCATTTCATCGTCTTCGGTTTGCCGCTCAAGCGGACCGATTGAATGAAACGTCAATATCGTCTGGATCAAGGCCACGGGAGGTTTCGATTTTCCAATGTTTATTAATGCCGCTCAATTGCGACAAGAATATACACTTCCAAGCGTTGGTCTATAAAATCCTCGATTCAATACTAACAGGAGGCTTCATGCTTTGTGATGCCGCTCGTTATTTCGTCAAAATCAACTTGCCATTAGATGTGATCCGCAAGCGGTATTCTTCACTTTTGTGTTCAATGGTAATTTCTGTTTCACCGCCAAACAGGTCGTTTGTGTTTAACTTTCGGTTTGAGTGTTTTGTTGCGGCCATTTTTTCATTTTCTACAGACATTCTAACTTGCCCTCATTGCCGAAGCATCAAACGATGCCATGTGATTGTCAAAAATTAAGCGGTGTTCTGCTTGGTGTTTGCCAAGGTGTAAGCTGCCGATATAACCTTGGTCAGTACTTGCAACGAAGCCTTGATGAGCGGCTGTAAGGCCGCAAACGCCGGTCAGTTGATCGTCCCTCAATATGGCTCCGTCTTTAAGGGAGACAATCGCAAAGGCATTGCTGCGCGGTGCCGATATGGCGGCTGCAACGCCGTCTGAACTGATGGCTACCGAACCAATGTAGTTTTCTGCTTGGCAGGCGCTTTGTTGAAGGCTTTCCCAGCACCCAATACCCTCGCCACGTTCAGACCAACCAATAAGTGGCGGCGCGTCCGATTTTGCGCCCTCATACTGGCCACCAAACACAACCCGCCCCTGAGGGCTTACCGCGATGTGGCGAATGGACAGTTGATGCAGTGAACTTGGTAAAGTGTGCTTTTCAAGCAAGTCGCCCGTTGCAAGGTCAATATAGGCAAGGTTGGGTTCCATAGTTGCAAGGTTCAACTTGGCGTGGCCATAGTCTGGATGTGTCTCAATCCCTCCATTGGCAACAATCAAACTCTTGCCGTCTGGTGATAATAATAGGTCATGGGGGCCGATGCCAAAACTCGAAAATTCGCCAAGCCGTTTGAAGCCGTCAGTCGCGTCATAAATGCCTATTTTACCATCAACGTTTTCAAAGGCATTTTCTGTGGCAAAGAGCAATTTTCCATCAGGTGAAAAGACCCCATGGCCATAAAAATGACGGCCTTCGGGGGCGAGGATCGTTGTTGGCTCTACCCATCCAGCACGCTCAAATGCGACGGCAAAATTTCCGGGGCGGCGGGCAAAGACGACGCTTGCCCCCGTAGTCGGATTAAAGGTCACATCATGCCCACGCTCTGGCAGATCGATTTGGCGAATGACGTTCATATGCTCGTCGAGGAGAACCGCTGCGAAGTTACCACTCGGTGTTTTGCAGGTCGCAGCAAAGAGCATGTCTGTGCTGTAAAATGCGTCGGCTGCGCGCGGCGTGAGTGACGCCATAAACAAAGCGCCACTGCCTGCAATAAATCGTCTGCGATCAAAAGAGATAGGTGCCATTAGTCGCCATCCAATGCATTAAAGCCAGTTTGCAAGCCGAGGCTTGGTGCAACGTCTTCGCTGTAGAGAGCCGTCAGGCCGCTCAAGACATTGAGGGTGTAAATTAGTTTTCCTCGCGCGTTACCAGAAGCCACGGCTTCGAGGATTGGCAGGTTGATTTCTTGAAGTCTTTTACCCACGGTTTCATATTCAAATTTCGTGGAACCGATGACCCAAGTTTTTTCTTTGGGTAGGCGGTTTAGCAGCCCGCTTGCTGTTTGGAAGGCGAAAACAGAGGCGATATTAGCGTTCAGCATCGCGATGGATAAACCACTCCGCCATAACGGCGCTCGTTTTGGTTTTGCCTTTTCGACTGTTTTGCGGAGTACAGCGCCAAGCTTTAAGTGAGCAATAGCCTCATTGCTATTCTTTAAAACATTGAGCACTTCCGCCCCAACTTCGCGTGCAGAACGATAAGCTGGGTTTGTTTCGCTTGGGTTTAAAAACTGCTGACTAAAGCCGTTCTCATCAAACCACGCATCCGCCACTTCTTTAGACGTATCTGCAAGGCTTCCAGCGATTGCGACAGCAAATTGACAGCGGAAGGGATCCTGAGAAACTGTCGTTGATCCGGTCCCATAAAGGAGAAATTCCAACCCACCTAAACCTTGAAGCGCGATACTCTTAGATTTTAAGTTTTCAGTTTTTATAACGCTCTCGTCTTGCTCAGCTAACGCACGTTGAATGCGCTTTAGACCAAGGCCGCGGCGATCTGGCCAGAAATAGAGGCGCTCTAAGCGGTTCTTTTCAACGAGGGGGCCAAAACGCATAATCTCAACGCGGGCGAAAGTTAAGGCGAAATTTTTGAAAGCATCTTTTGTATCATTAAACTGCTCTTCGTTTGGTGCCTTGCAAAAGGCCTCAAGCTCATCGCGCAGTTCTTGGCCGTGCGTTTTGAGAGCTTTGAAAGAAGGGCGAATATAGCCCACCAAAACCCGCTCGGCGCTATTTACAAAATGCGCATTCAAGTCGGTTGATTGGGCAGAAACTGGGCTTATGCAGAATGCGGCGAGTGAGAGGGAGAGGAGTAATCGGGTCATAGGCTCTCCAAGAATTTGATCAACGCGTCGCGATCGGTCTTTTGCATTTTGACGAATTTATTGCGGGCGGTTTTCGCTTCGCCGCCATGCCATAAAATGGCTTCTTTGTAATTGCGCGCACGGCCATCATGCAGGAAGAAGGTGTGGCCATTGACGGTCTTTGTAAGGCCAAGCCCCCACAAGGGTGCTGTGCGCCATTCTCGGCCTGTTGCAACGCCAACTTGTTGGTTGTCAGCAAGTCCTTCGCCCATGTCGTGCAACAAAAAATCAGAGTAAGGCCAGATCAGTTGAAAGCGGTGTTCTTTGCGCTCGGCTTTGCGGCTCGTCACATATTTTGGCGTGTGGCAGGCAACGCAGCCCGCACCATAAAACATCTCTTTACCACGCAGCACTTGAGCATTGGTCACATCGCGTCTGGCAGGAACGGCAAGGTTCGCCGTGTAAAAATCAACGAGGCCCATAACAGGGTCCGGTGCTTCGCTATCCCCAAGGCGCGGTTGAACGCCTGTTGCCCGTTTGACGCAATCAACTTGTGCCGTGGTGCAATCGCCGTGCGGTGATGGGTTTAATTCTGAAGAGATACCAATATCGCCATTAAAGGCTGCCGCATTTTGTTGGCCTAAAGTAGCTTGGCTGGCCTTCCAGCCAAAACGACCAAGCATCGGCTTGCCATCTAAATCAAGCGCTAGCCCGAGCTTGCCTGAAATGCCGTCTGCGTTTTGATCTTTAGGGTCAGCCTTTTTCGCAAGGTCAAACGGATGAATTGCTTCAATCAAACCCAGACCAATCATCGGCTGTGCGATACGGGGTGAAAGAGTTGTCTTCGGGTGAAGGTCACCATAAGCGAGCTTCGTCATCTGATATGTTGGCTTGCGAAGTGAAACCACTTCACCGCCTTCAAGCGTGATCTGATTTTCTTCATAGGTGACGGATGGCTTTGCTTCAGCCTTTAGGCCGACAATGGCGAAATCTTGTATTTGTCCACCATAGACGGGATCAGGAATATTAAGGGCTGCATAGGTGCGTAGAGCTTCTAATTCTTTATCTGTCTCAGCGGGGCGTGCGAGCCGGAAGAGCATGGAAGTGAAATCTGTCTCACCACTTGCAGGCGGATGACCGCGACCATCTTTCAGGTGGCAACTTTGGCATGCCCGCGCATTATAAAGCGGACCCAAGCCATCTGATGCATGATTGGAAGATGGCGAGGATACCCAGAATTTTCGAAAGAGCGCGTTGCCTAATTTGAAGGTTAGTTCGTCTTCAAAGGTGAGGTTCGCGCTGGTATGGGAGAAGGCATTACGATTGGCAGTCTTGCGTGATGTGCCAGCCCCTCCTTGAGAGGCTTCAAACTTTTCTGCCTTTGAAAAGTCGACCGTTTGACGTGTGATTTGCTCAACACGTTTGATGTCTTTGGGCGCAAGGTCATCGCGGCTTTGAGCAATCGACAGCACAGCGTTACCATCGGCGAGCGCCGTTGACGTTGAGATGAAGAGTAGTGCAAAGGATGCAACGCGGAACATTGTTTTTCTTTCAAAGTGGGGTGGGGAATAAACCTCCACCCCAAAATTAAAGCCCTATTGGAAGACTGAGTTTGGATTGTCCAAGCTGTCTGATCCTTCAAACTCAATTGTATTAAGTTCGAGAGCAGATACGGCGCGCTCAATAGATTTTGTCTGGTCAACAAGCGCATCAATCGCAGCTTGAACAACAGCATTACCTTCTGCGTTGCCTTCACCAATCATCTGGTCATAAGCTTCAACAGTTTCGGCACGTTTCGCCATGGTGTTCATTGCTGTAATTGTTGACGCCAATTTGCCAGTAAGCTCTGCATTAACGCCGCTATCTTTGTGGCTAACCAGCTCAGAGATTGACGGGCCTTTAAGCACTGATCCATCAACGCGCGTATAAGAACCAAGGTAGACGTTTTGGATGCCAACAGCATCGTTCAAGTGGCTGTTGTGCGTGTTGTCAGCGAAACAATCATGCTCTTCTTCTGGGTCGTTCAACAACAGACCAAGCTTCATGCGCTCGCCTGCAACTTCACCGTAAGAAAGCGAACCCATGCCGGTTAGAATTGTTGAAAGACCAGCATTCGTGTCTTTCATCAACTCACCACGTGCAGCACCGGAAGTTGTCCAGTTGCCAACCATCTCTTTAAGGTCAGCGATGAGAAGCTTGGACGCTGCTTTCAAGTAGGCGCGGCGGCGATCGCAATTGCTGTTTGAACAATCGCTCAAGCTGAAATCAGTGGCAGCACGGTTGCCAGCACCTTTTGATGTGCCGTTCAAGTCTTGACCCCAAAGCAAAAATTCAATTGCGTGGTAGCCGCTGGTGACATTCGCTTCGATTTCGCCAGCTTCATTCAAGCCTTGGATCAAGTCTGGTGTGATGTTTGTCGCATCAACCTTTTCGCCATTCACAGTGAAAGAAGCGTTGGCGATCATGTTGGCTGTGTAAAGCGCGTTTTCATCGCTTTCAGTGCCGTAGCTTGCATCAACATAATCGATCAAACCTTCATCCAATGGCCATGCATTCACGCGGCCTTCCCAGTCATCAACAATGGCGTTGCCGAAGCGGTAGACTTCTGATTGCTGATAAGGAACACGAGCAGCAACCCATGTTGTGCGTGCCGCTGCCAATGTTTCTGCAGATGGATTTTTCAAGAGAGCGTCAATTGCTGCATCCAGTGCTTCAGCCGTTGTGAGGCTGTCTTGGTATGTTGCAAGCGCGATGTCTGAATAGTGAGTAAGTACTGCTTCTGGTGATGGTGCTTTTGCAAGAGCAAAGTGGCTCGTCGTCGCAACAAGTGCTGCGCCCAAGCCTGCTAAAGCTGCAAGGGTGAGTTTATGGGTCATGATGAATGTCCTTTATTTTGATAAAAAAACTCAAGTTTAAAGTCAAAAAAATGCGCCGATAGGACTGGCCTACCGACGCGAGGGGGGGGGCGTTAAGGTCTTAGGATTTTGAAGTCTGTTTCATAAACAAAGATCGCACCAATTGTGTGGCTGTCATTGTCTTCTTCACGAAGGTAGCGGTAGCCAACTTCAAGCGTTGCGTTTTTGAATACTTCACGGCCAATACCTGCTTGGAATTGGAGGTCAGTAAAGTCATCTGCACCAACATTGCTGGATACATCGCGCACGGAGAAGGCTGCATCGCCAAACCATTTTTCATAGGTGATACCTGCGCCAATGGTTGCGTATAGATTATCAGCATCGCCGCCATCAAAGTTATCGAAGTAACCAATCTCACCGTTAAGGGTTAGTGTAACATCGTTGCTGAGTTCAAGTTCTTGAACAGCACCAACAACAAAACCTACCTCATCGTCAAAATCGCCAATACCAGCTGTCTGAAAACGGAAGCCTGCATTGTATGTGAAGCCAGGTAGGGCTTCAATTTCGCCGCCATCGATTGAGACAGAAAAGCTTTCAAAACTCTCAGTGTTGCTCGCACCACCGTCGATCTCAGCTGTACGGCCACGGTTTGTGCCGAAAGAACGCGATAGGCCTGATGTGTCGGCAAAAAACGTAGCTGCATTGATGGTATGCTCACCGGCACTTTCTGTTTTGAAGGTGTAAGATCCACCAACACCGATGCGCTCAGTGATTTCATAATCTTCAGCAAAGTCTACACCGTAAAGGCCAGGTGTTACATCCCAAGCAGAACCGAAGGATGGGTTGATTTTACCGCCATATAAGGAAAAGTGCTCGAAGTCGGCTTGCAGATGCAATGTTTCAAAAAAGAAACCATGATCTTCAAAGAAGATGTCATCACCCAAAGCGCGCGGGCCAGCGTTTGGAGCCTCGACTGGTTCAAGCGTTATATCCGTGTGGAGAGAGAAGATGCTATTGAAACGAACATCAAGCGCGACTTCTGTTGTGTTAAATGTATCGACGAACTCATCGTCGCCATCATCACTGAAAATGCCATCGCTTTCGAGTTCGAAAACAAAGCTGCCTTCGATCAAAGGATAGCTTGGGGATGGTTCTGGTGTCTGTTCAACAGCATCAAGATCGGCTGCATAGGCTGCATTACCAAGTAGCGCTAACGCACAAGAGCCAGCTAAAAGAGTAGCGGTAAAATGACGGCTAAGCCGTCTAGAGGTGTTACCCAACATGAGTGAATCCATTCAAATGTTTTCGCGCCTAAATGCCGAAGGCATTAGGGGTTCAATCGCTCGTGCTGGCTTGCTATTGGCTGGCTTGCTGCGACATAAGGAGGTGTGCTGATTTTTCCAAATCAAAACTAAAATTTTGATTTGGGGGAGGTGTCATCCAAGTGATGAGGCTTAGACCTAACGCTGTTTAAAAAGAGAGTCAATTGTTTCTTGACTAAAATAGTCAAGTTTAGAATTGCTCTAAACAATACGGATCAAAATAACCGTATACGCCCAGACTATTTTAATGAGGATTGGGATGGTTGCGACGAGTAGCGTTACAATGAATATACAGGTCAGTTAGCAATACGATCGAAAGTTCGTGTTTTGCAGATAAACTTTCGCTTGGTAAGGCAGCCCTTAATCTTCAAAACATCACCCTCAAGGCGCGCAGTACTTGGGAAGGTTTCGCCTCTTTTATCACTGTAGACCTCGCCCACCCATCGGTTTTCACCTTTTGGTTTCATGTTTTTACCAACTTCAAGACCAACAACATCCCTGTTACGCAGAGCAGGGTTTTTATTGTTGATGTCTTTACGTGGTCTTTTGAGCCAAGTGATGGCGCTGCACACTTCCGCAGCATTATCAGCGCAAGCATAGGTAATGATTCTTGTTTTGCCGTTGTCAGCCATCCATTCGCCGAAAATACCCTCATTTGCCACGGCTGACACAGGCGTGAGTAATGAGGTGATTAAAGCGAAATTGATAAAAAACTGTGGTCTCATAATTTTCATATTCATCATTGTGTTTGATTGTTGTCTGGCCATTTTAAGGGCAGACAACAAATGGTGGCAAGTGTCAGTGGTACGCTTTATTGGCTTAAACCGTCATCCAAGAGATGAGGGGTGGTTTTGCAGGCCTTAATCCTGCTTGTATCAAACGGACTAGATGGAAAGCGTTTGAAAGCACTGTCCAAATGGTAACCGCTGCAAAACCTGCAATTGGCGCACCTATGATGCAAAATATCATAAAGATAAATGTGTTTGGATTTCGGCGGGCAGTAATAAATCGCATGAAGCTATCGATACGACACCACACATGGATGTGAAAACCGTGGTAGTGGATGAATACTCCCTCGACAATACGGCCAAATACATAGCCGCCAAGCGTGATCCAAAGAGCTGCTTCAATCCAATCAGGCAGAACTAGACCATTTGCCTTGATCCCTTCAACCCACGCGAAATACCAAAACGGAGGATGGATTAAATCAATGCCGTGATCGTAAATATTTCCCCACTTTGATGACGTTAAAGTTGTGCGGGCCAGTTTGCCATCAACGGTATCGAGAAAGGTCATAAACCAGCCAGTAATAAACCCAAGTGCCCATTGACCGTTCCAGAAGAACCACAGGGCAAGGAGTACGAAAACAAGACTAAGGGTTGTGACCGTGTTTGGAGAAATATGCCATTTTGCACAAAAGCGGGTTACCCAAAAGGCAGGAATTGGCCACGCAAATTTGGTGACGAAATCAGTGACGCCTTTATAAGAACTGTCGAAAAGCGCCTGCTCGGCCGCCCGCAGGCCCTGAGTTTCGATATCAATCGCAAAGGGCGCTTCACGTTTGCGTAGCTCTTTGTTGTAGAAGCCTGCTAATTCTTCTGCCGTTTGCGGTTTTAAATTAAGTGCGGAGATTGCCTCATCGCTCACTTGTGGCGCGGCGATCAGCGCTTTGAGTGCTGACGTGTCGACGTCACCACTAACATGAGCGGCAATCAAACGTTTTGGGCCGGACCCATTGCTCACGAGCGCTGCACCTGGAGTGCTTACGAGTGCAGCAGCAAGACCTGAAGATAGCACCCAAGGCGTTGCTACATAAATGGTGCCAGCTGCTTTTTCGATCCCAGCTTTCGCCCAGTTCCGGCTTTGCCATTCATTAATTGATAAGCCATAGATTTCAAAAGGCTGATCACCGACAAGGCAAAGACGAGCTTCCTCTTTCGTATTCATGGTTTTCTTTTCTCCTCAGAGGAATGAAGGACTTGTTGCATCTGATGTCCCTCCATTGTGGTCTGTTCTTTGGTCTGAGACCAGTCATGTTGTTTTGCGATATATGCGACGACTATCAATGAAATAAGCGCGCCTAAAAGAACGGCAAACCCGGTGCCTATTTCTCCAATCAGGTGGTAGAGCAGAAAGAAGCTGCTGACCATGACTGCAAGCCCTAAAGCACGTGCAAAAATGACTTTTTTAGGTTTTCCCGCTGCATAAAAGGCTGGAAAGAGTGGCCCTGCTGCCGCTGTGACCGCTGCACCCATGATGAGGAGAACGGCAAGGCCCGTTGCATCGGCGTAGGCAGCCCCAAATGCTAGCGATAACAGATAAGGACCAGCAAGCCAGACTATTAACCCAATCACTGAACCCAGTATCAGCATCACTCCCCCCGTTTGTAGAACAAGAATGGGGACGCGATTGCCTTCACCCTTTGCGATCAGGCTGGTGAACTCTGGATAGACGATCCGCTCCACCATCTTCGTGCCTTTTGCAAGTACGGTTGCAACTTCTTGGGCCACACGGAAGGTTGCTGCAAAAACTGGTCCGCCCACAACACCGGCAAGGATCACCGGAAGGAGTGTCGCGCCAGCGGCAAGTCCTGTGTCTATGTTCGTATATAAAACAAAACGCCAAAGTTTCGTCTCAGGTGCTTTTAGGCTGATGCGACCATCAAGCGCTTTTGACCAAAGGTTGTGTTTGCGCATCTCAATTACAGCCAGAACCGGCAGGGTGAGATAGCTGATCGCAGATCCTGCAAACCACACCATTACGTAGACCAAAAACGGTGCATCGCTGAGCCAAGCAATGCCGCAACCTACCATTCTGACGAAGGGGATCGTTATCGAATTCAGGGCGATCAAATCGTAGCGATCAAAGAGCCGCAGGACGCCGACACTTGCCGATTTTTGATTGAGAAAAATCAGAAACGTATAAAAGAAAATATAAGGCGATGCGCCTTCGAGAATTTCGAGCGAACGGCCAAACAAAAATACAATGGCAATGGCAACAATAAAGCCAGCGCTCGCAGATAAAAGGTCAAGGGAAACGCAAAACCTGAAAATTCGCCCGAAGTGATTAGGATCACCTCGCAAGGCGTCTTCGCCAGTCAATCCACCTGCGGCACGTCGTACAACGATTAACCAGCTGTCAAAGGTGGCAACGCCGGTAAAAAACAAAATGTAGGCGTGAAGGAAAATAAGAATGCCGAATTGCTCAGTTGTCAGCCCTCGAGCGGCAAACACGAGCCCAAACAGAGCAAACACGGCTCCGATAATTTTGGCCCCCAGCATCAGGCCTGTGTTCTTGCGAACTCGTTTGCCAACTTCGTCTGACATCAAAAGCCTTTGAACTTTCTCTCATGCATCGTGAAATTGGTTGGATACGTCATTTTTAACCGATTCCAGTTTTTCGTCTTTCGGCACATAGATGTCATAATCCGATATAAAACACCACAAGCAGACCCCATAAGCAGCACCACGTCACTTTGCAACAAAACATCTAACTGATAGAAAGTTTTTTTCACTATCGGAATTTGAAGATGCCTATCCTGTTTCTTGTTCGACATGGCGCGACCCAATCAGCAAAAGAAAATCGTTTTGCAGGTTGGGCAGATACGCCTTTGACCAAGAGTGGGCAACATGAAGCCTTGCTTGCCGCACAAAGTTTAAAGAGGGCGGGGCACGTCTTTGATGTTTGCTACACATCGCAATTGATGCGCGCAAAACAGACGACGTTGATCATGGCAAACGAGTTGGGGTTGTCAGAAGATGCAATTACCTATGACTGGCGATTAAATGAACGTCATTACGGTGCTTTGCAAGGTGAATTGCGCGGGGAAATGATTGAGCAACACGGTAATGCAAAGGTAGTTGAATGGCGACGAGACTATCACGCGGTCCCACCAAAATTGGAAAAAAGCGACCCGCGATGGATAGAGCAACTTGACCGGCTTCCCGACATTCCAGTGGACCTTCAACCGCAGAGTGAAAGCATGGCGCAAGCCGCAAAGCGTGTTGAGCCTTTATGGAATAATGAGATAGGCTCAGCGCTTAAGGCAAACAAACGTGTGTTGATTGTCGCTCATACAAGTTCAATTCGAGGGTTAGCGCGATGCATTGAGGGATTAGATGATGCTCAATGTGGCGCTTATCGAATCTCAACAGCCATCCCTCAATATTACAAACTTGATGACGATCTAGCTGTGGTTGAAAACAAGCATTTAACCAGCGGGCTAAGCTCGAAAATTCGTTATTGGGCCAATCGCAAAAAACCGCGATGGCTTGGAAGAATTTGAGCAATAGGGCTACCTATTGAGCGATGCGCTTAGTTTGATCGCGTTGAAGGCAGCGTTCTGCAAAAGCCAAATCTTCTGGCTTGTCGACATCATGGGCCGCATAGGGATCATCAAGAAATATCAATGATGCTTTGCAATCCATTTTTTCTTCCAATCCTCTAATGGCCTGTTTGCTATCAAGGCTGCCAATGAGATATTTAAAGAGCGCTAAATAGCTGATTTCAGAAGCCATCTTCCAAGGCTTTTTACGGTTTTGTTCTAACCGCCTCCAAAATGCGATCGCATTTCGTCCTCTTTGTGTTTTGACCGCAAAAAGATTGCACCCGCTTACATGGTGATCGGAAAATTTAATATAGGTGCGCTTTCCCGGTTTGTCGGCTTTTTCAACCACGTCCCGTGGGCTGACAGCGGCTAGAATATCGGCATCAGAGTTTGCGGATTCTTCTAGAAAATGAGCAAGAGTGTCGCCGCGCAAAAGCGGATTGTCTGCGGTCGTGATGAGAAGCGGCGTATCAAGATGGTCAAGAGCGCTAAGGACGCTTGACGCTGGTGAACTGGCCGCATCTAATCTTGTCGTGCTTGGAGGTAGCGCGAGAGCATCCGTTTCAATCGACACGGCAATATCGCGAATGTTTGCCGCACCTTCTAAGGTCTGCACCACATGCTCGATCATTGGTTTTCCAGCGATGGGAACAAAAGCTTTGTGCGCTATGCCCGCATGTGCTGCCACTGGGTCGGAAGAACCGCGCGATCCGGCCAGAACGAGAGCTTGCCACTCCATTATGATGACGACCCTAGATCTTTTTCGTAAACGCGGTAGGTTTTAGACAATTGGCCACCAATTGCTTCTACCACACTGCGCACAGACTTGTTGTCTTCCAAAAGCCAGCTTAATTCCAGTTCTTGAATGTTTCGCGCTTTGGCTCTTTCTTCAAGAGCATAAATCAGTTGCAGCGGTAGTGCTTTTCCAATCAGCGTGTCGGAAATTTCCTGCCGTACACCCATCAGTGGCACACGGGCAGTGCGCACACCGGAGACTTTGAGTTTCCACAAAAGCTTGAGCCAGCCAAAGGGCAAGAGTTTTCCGCCAAGATCAGTGATCGCCTCGTTGATATTGGGCAGAAGGACGATGAAGGCGACAGGCTTCCCATCAAGTTCCGCAATTTTTACCAGCTCAGGATCGAGGATCGGTTTTAGTTCACTTGCCATCGCATCAATTTCGGCTTCAGTGAGCGGAATGAAGCCCCAATTGCCAGCCCATGCGTCGTTAAAAATTGAAGTGACGGTCACAATTTCTTCTGCGTAGTGCTTCATGTTGATCGAGCGGATTGTAAGTCCGTCGTAAGGACGCTGGGCAATGGAGCGAAAACGATCTTCCAAGCCATTTGTTGTCTCAAGTCGATAGGTGACGAGATCTTTTACCTTGCTATATCCATGCTTTTCAACGGCAGGCCCAAGCCAAGGGTCATGATGGTCCATCATCACATAGGGCGGGCTATCAAAGCCATCGACAAGCAGACCAGCGGTCTCGTTGATGGATAGGCTGAACGGCCCACGCACACTTTCAACGCCTCTTTGGGAAAGCCATTTTTCTGCTTCCTTCAAAAGGCCGTCCAAAACAGCATCATCGCGGGCATCAATCAGGCCAAAAAATCCGATGCGTCGATCTTCATCGGTTGCGGATAAATGATCAATTTGAGCACTGATACGCCCTGCTGGTTTGCCATTGTTATAGGCAATCCAGAATGCTGTATCAGCATGTTGAAAAAACGGATTGTGCTTGGGGGAAAGAAACTGTTTTCGCTCGAACCATAGGGGTTCGATCCAATTAGGATCATTGGCCGCAAGCATGCCCGGTATCTTGATAAAAACATCAAGGTCGCGCTTTGTCGAAACACTCACAATTTCAAGCATTGTGGGGAACCTTTCCGTCACTCATCAAGGACAACCAAACCCCATACTCCGACAATGATGAAGATAAGCGTTGGGGTAACAGCGGCAATAGAGGGGGGCATTATTCCGGTTTCGCCTAACGAGCCAAACATGCCATCAACGACGATGTAACAGAAACCAAGAATAAGGGAATAGGATGCAAGCCGTAATCCACTGTCATTACGTGTGCCGCCTAAACCTGCTAACGCGGCAAACATAAGGATGGCAAAGGGTAAAGCAATCGCAGAATAACTGCGCGCAATGCGGGTTGCATAATAGGCGGTTGAGCGGGTGGTCACGGCATTGCCCAACAAAGCCTCACGAGCATCAGCTGCGCTCACATCGACCGATTTACTGGCAATCTCTCGAACGCTGTCAGGTGAAAGAAGCGTTGACCATATTTGGGGTTCTTCCGCCTCTTTTGCATCTGGTTGAATTTTTTTCCCCTTAGAAAGGGTCCATTGATCATCGTCATAAGTTGCCTGCTCAGCGGTCAAGCGTGCACTGATATGTCCTTTTGAATTGGTTTCATAAACAGTCAGCTCATGAAGGAGCGTGCCGTCCTCGTTTCCAACACGTGCGCGAATGATGTTGCTGCCATCGCGTGCCCACATCCATGAGCCAACGGGCGCTTGATTTCTAATTTCGGGAAAAGAGAGAGCAAGTTTCTCCGCCGTCCAACTGTTCACACGATCACCAGCCTGACTATATAAAAGGCCAAGCAAGATACCGAGCGGAATGAGCCGAAGCAGAATAACGAATATGCCGCATCCAGCCGCGCGTAATATGATCACTTCCAGATTGTTTCCAAGGCTTAAAAAAGCAACCGTCGCTCCGATCAACGTTGCGACTGGAAACAGCGTTATTAAGATTTGAGGCGTTCTAAAGATGACGTATTCCAAAAGTCGGGGCGCACCGCCAAGCGGAATAATGTCGTTTGCAGCTTGGAACAGGTCAAGGCTAATGCCAAGAATGGCGAGAGCAAACCAAGCCATCAAGATACGGATGCCAATAAAGCGTGATAGATAAAAACTGAGTGTCACGGTAATTGTCGCGCTTTAGATGATTTGTAAGGTAACTTCCGCCCTATATAGAACATCCAGTCATTGATAGTGGCGATAAATTGACTGAAGGGCGAATTCGAGCCTTGGCTGGGTGTCGTGAAATATAGCCAAAAGCCACCCGCAATGAAAAAACTACATAATCCCCAAAGACTGAAAGCAGGGTCTATACGTCCAAGTGCTGCGAGCCCTGCAACGAATTTTATAATGTTATCGTAGGCGGCAAGTATCGCGATTGCGATAACGGCGCGCCGCCATGTCGGCACTCTTTTCCGGTTTATGCCCAAGGGTACAGCCATGAAGGCAACCGCGATTAAGGAAATTGCGCGGATTAAACGATTGTGAAATTCTGTTGCAAAACGCGGCTCAGCTTCGCCGCCTTCGGCTGAATGCATTCGATCCCATAATTCAAAGAAAGTAAGTTCGCGATGGCTATCGCCTCGTTCTCGAAACGGAATGTCTTCAAGGTTGAAGCGGCGTGATATGGGGAGCGTTTCAAATTTGATTGTTTGGCCGTCTGATAGAAATACTTGGCCATCTTCAAGCACTAAATAAAAGCCTTCGTCATTTTTCGTTTGAGCCAATGTTCCGCGGCGTGCCGTTGTTACGGTTTCGCCTTGTTCATCATTGCGCAAAAGAAACACATGATAAAAAAGCCGATTATTGGGGTCAGCTTCTCCCACTGAAAGGGTCATTCCTTTGCCAATATCAAAGAAGGAGGTCTGCTCGACCTTACCTTGCCATCCAGCCGTCTTGATTTGATAGCGGACTTCATGAAAAGCGTAACGACTGTAGGGCTGTATTGTCCCAAACAGGACAAGGCTAATGAAGACCATCACGATGGAGCAAGCAATGAAAGGAATGCCGATCCGCCTTAAGGACCAGCCGGAACCTTCCAAAACATCAATCTCATTCGACTTAGAAAGCGCGCCTAAGCTGGCTAGAATTGAAAAGCAAAGAGCCGCAGGCAGAGCAAGGCCGATATAGTGCGGCACAAGATTGAGCGCGAGTGACAGAACAAGACCAACGTCTGCTCCCAAACCGCTTACCAGATCAAAAAGGCGTAAAATGCGCTCGATCAGAAGTGCACCAAGGGCAACGAGAAGTGCGCCTCCCATACGAGGAAGCATTTGACGGAGCAAATAGACATCAAGCTGGCTGATCTTAAATTTTGCGATGTATCCCATCATGTTCCTTCATTCGCCTTGATCAACTTGCAACCGTTTAGGTTGAACTGTGACTTCGGAGAAAAGCTACCATATCTGTTTGTTGATCTGATGTCAGTTTTACCGCCTTGCCAAGGTCTGGCTGGCCGGGCCACCCATCATCATCCATTTGGATCCCTTGCCATGCTCGTGTTCCCGAATATCGAGGTAAAACGTGAAAATGCACATGAGGATCAACCATCATGAGCATCAGGTAATTGATTTTCTCATAATCAACTGCGGCTTTGAGCATTGTTTCAATGGTCTTTGTGGCTATTTGAAGTTCACGAAACCCATCTTCGTCAATGTCGCTAAATGCGGTGACGGGTTGCTTGCATGCAAGGACTAAGGCACCAAGAACCGGTTGCGCCGGTCGCACCATGATGCACCAATGATCAAGTTCGATGACTTTGGTATGCGGCCAGCCAAATTTTTCAAATGTCTCGTTCAGTTTCGTGTTCCCGTTATTTCTTTATAGGTTGCGAAAACCTGAGTGGCGTCAACGATTGAGGGTTATCTTCTTCATCAAGTGTACGCTCGGTTACAGAGATAATCCAATCGCTTTTTTCTTTGTGCACTTCAATCATTCTCCATGCGCCCGAATAACGGCCATCATGACGCGATAGGCTGAAAGATGGAATACCGAGAACGGGTATTGCATTGAGCGGGGTATTAATCCACGACAATTCTGCGTGATGCGTGTGACCATGGAGAACTAAGGCTGCCCCTTGCTGGCTAAGTTCCTGACAGACGGCCTTATGATCAGATAGTCCCTTACGCCTTGATGTGATGTCCGTTGGTGGGTGGTGCATCAAGACGACAGGACAAAGGTTTTGTGAATGGGCCTCTGTGATAAGATCGCCCATCGCCTTTATGTGCTGCGCGCCGACCTTGCCGCTTGCCATAAAGGGCGGGGTTGCAACCGCTGTTGAAACGGCGATGAGGCCGATGACCCCTTCTTTGCGCAAAACTGGCATTTGCTCTTCACGAAGGGACGCATAATCGCCCCATAAAGAGATACGTTTTTTCCAGCCTCTTGTGAGCGCTTCGTGATTACCTGGAACGGTTACAACTTTGTCAGTAGTACCCAGTTTTTGCAGCCAAGGTTGGGAGGCCTGAAATTCTTGGCTCGTGCCAAAGTTCACAACGTCTCCACCCACCGCAATAAGATCAGGCGCGCTGTCGATCAGATCCTGCTGCAAGATATCTGCAATTGATGAAAGATGTTTTTTACGTTTGCCCGCAAGCCAACTCAATGCGCTTAGCCCACATTTTGATAGCCACTGAGAACCTTGCGGCAAGCTTGATGGCAAATGGATATCTGATAGGTGGGCAAGTCTGGTGCGATGAGACATATTGATTATTAAGCTTGGTTGGCTTGTCGCATCAAAGAAGGTAGAAGCGATGAGATAACAAAAGTGATATAACAAGAAATGACAACAATGCATAACAGCAAAATATCGCATTCGTGGTTGGTGAAAAGCTGATGCAGTTTGTTGTCCTTCGTAATCCGTCAAGTTCCAAAAATCGTGCTGGGAAAACCAAGCCTTACCCATCCAATATAAAACCTATCGATTTAACGGGTATTGCTGCTTTGCCGGCTCTTTTAACAGGCTTACACAGGGATGGTGTTAAGTGCATTATCGTTGATGGTGGTGATGGAACTGTGCGAGAAATTCTTAGCTATCTTCCAGATATTTATGGCTCTGATTTGCCGTTTATCGGAATTCTGCCCAACGGCAACACCAATTTGATTGCACGAAACACAGGCGCGCTTCATAGCCCTGCATCACTGTTGAAAATCGAAGATTTACCCGCACATGAAGATGCGTCATTCATGCAAAAGGTGCCAATGCTTCGACTTGATTTTGAAGGATCAGAACGCGCTTCTTTGCGTGGGTTCATGATGGGGTGGGGTGCTTTTGCGCGCGCTACTCAATTTGCCATCGAGGAAAATACGTCGACTGGACCTTTGCAAGTGTTGGACGTATTTTTCAAAACGTTGAAGTCGGCTTTTTTACAAGGACGTAAGGGAGTAATGCGTCAGGGAATTCCGCTTGACCTCACCCTTGACGGAGAACCCATGGAACAAGGCAATCGCTTCATTGGGCTTGTTACGACCTTAAAGGGACCGTTGGTTGCTGGCCTTAATCCTTTCTGGGGGAAGGGGGAAGGGTCGATCCGGTGGACAGATGTCTTAGCGCCCGCCCCTTATCTTGTCCCCGCCTCCCTTATTGCAGCCACGGGCAGGTGCATGAATTGGATGTTGAAGAGGGGGTATCATTCGGGAAGCGCAGAAAAACTTGATCTCATCATCGATACACCTTTAGTACTTGATGGAGAGCTTATATCCATTGATCAAAAGCAGAAAATAACAATCAGTGCGCAGGAAAACGTCTATTTCATCTCCATTTGATGATGAACATATCGACAAGTGTTGTGCAGGCTATTACATAGTGACCTATGACAAAATTGAACACATCAGAAAAAGCTGTAGCCGCTAAGCCGGCATCGCTCAATAACCCAATTCGTCGCCGAGTAAAACGCGCTGGCAAGAAGATCACGCGTTGGATGGCAGGACACCAATCCAGAGTAAGTTTGGTGCCAGATGAACCGTTTCTCGATCCAGCTCACTTTCCTTTTATGGATGAAATAGTAGAGCGTTGGCAGGACATTGCTGAAGAGACTCAAGAAGTGCTGAAGCATCGTGAGGCGATCCCGGGGTTTCAAGAAATCTCACCCGATCAGTACCGCATTGCTACCGCGAAAAATTGGCGGACGTTTATCCTTTTTGGGTTTGGCAAAAAGTTTGAGAAAAACTGCAAAAAAATGCCTAAGACCGCAGAAATGCTGGCCCGCATTCCAAACATACAAATTGCTTGGTTATCCATCCTTGCACCTGGTTATCATATTCCCGCTCATACGGGCGTGACGAAGGGACTTATTCGTTCTCATCTTGGATTGATAATCCCAAAAGACGCAGAAAAATGCCGCATACGGGTTGATCAAGAAATTCGATGTTGGAGACCGGGCGAATTGATTGTTCTTGATGATACCTATGAACATGAAGTTTGGAACGATACGGATGAAGAACGGGTGATCCTTCTTCTGGACTTTGACCGCCCTATGCGCTGGTCCGGTCGATTGTTGAACTGGGTTTTTCTCCGCTTAATTCGGTTTTCGGCTTTTTATAAAGATCCATTACGCAATACGCTCAAATATGAAGATCGGTTCGAATCTGCAACGCGCCGCTCGGATGAAATTATTGAACAAATGAGTGATTCTTCTTGATAGAAAACCACCAACAAAATGAAGCAGCCATCGTTGCATTGCTTGATCAGCCTACTGATAAAACAATTGATGCAATGGTCGAGAAATTGTCGAAACGACGTGGTGTCGCTGCTGTTTTGTTTTACGGTAATCGATTGAGAGAAGTTGAAGCTGATGGGCTTCTTGATTTCTATGTGCTCACAGAGAGCAATAGCTCTTATCATGGCGCAGGATTGTCCGCATTCTTCAACAAGATCCTACCACCGAATGTTTATTTCGAAGAGGTTGAGAATGAGACGGGCGCGGTAAGCGCCAAGGTTGCTGTGATGACGCTTTCTGCGTTTCGTCGAAAAATGTCGCCTAAAAGTTGGGACACAACCTTATGGGCGCGGTTTTCTCAACCAGCACGTCTTGTCTATTGCCGCGATGAAGAAGGTCGTGAGACCGTGATTGATGCAATTTCTTCTGCGTATCAAACGGCTATGTGGTGGGCTTTTCGGTTGTCATCAAACACGCATTGCGCAACAGCATTGTGGACCGATCTTTTCAGCAGAACATATGGCGCAGAACTGCGCGTTGAAAGTGGTAGTCGAGCTGAGATGATCGTTGCAAAAGCGCCAGCGCTTTACCAATCGCTTTTTACAGCTTTTGTTGACGACACGTCGAAGCACCCAATCCCAACAAGCGACTATGCTAAGGCGCACAAACAGTGGGCGCGTCGCCGCAAGATTGGGAAAATTCAAAACCTTTTGCGGCTCATTAAAGCCGCAGTCACATTTCGTGGCGGAATTGCTTACGCTCTATCCAAAGTAGAGCGACATTCAGGTCGTGAGGTTGTGCTTAAGCCTTGGGAGCAGCGTTTCCCTTGGATCGCGGCTCCGCTGGTTTTTTGTCGGCTTCTTATTGAGCGTCGTCTCCGTTAACAACTCTTAATTCTCGAGAGTTTGGATGCGGCACCACTTTCGTTTTCTTCTCTATTATACCAAGCTCGACGCCAACACTTTCCATGACATTAAGAGCATGAACAATTTGCTCTTCGGTATGCGCTGAAGAAATCGAAACTCGTAAAAGTGAGAGATTGCCAGGTGTGACTGGTGGGACGGCAATATTGGTATAAATTCCTTCGTCAATCAGACGATTCCAGAATATCACTGCAGTGGCTGGATCAGGCAAGATAACCGCAACAATTGGGCTTACTTCTGGACCGACACGGAAACCAAGAGCTGCAGCACCGTGATAGAGATGATTGCTGTTTTTCCATAATCTTTGTTTCAGGTGCGGGCGCGAAGCCATGATTTCAAAGGCGATGTGAGCCGTTGCAATGGCGCTCGGCGTCATCGACGCTGTGAACATGTAAGGCCTTGATAAAAAGCGTAGGGTGTTAAAGTTCTCAAGGTTAGAGACACAGAAGCCACCCGTCGTGCCAGCACTTTTAGAAAAAGTACCAACAATAAAATCAACGTCCTGATCGACACTATCCGCTTGCGCTTTACCACGGCCTGTCGCGCCATAAACGCCTAGGGAGTGAGCTTCATCAACAAGCAAGTAAACATTATCATCCGCAGCTTCTTTTTTGACGGCAACAAACTCATCAATAGGCGCGGTGTCACCGAGCATGGAGTACAGGCCCTCGATGATAACAATTTTATCGCCAGCTGTGCCTTCAAGACGGTTAAGGCGTTTGGCGAGGCTTTCGGGGGAGTTGTGACGGAAACGAACAACTTCCGCGCTACTCATTTGACAACCATCATAGATTGAAGCGTGGCTATCAGTATCGATGACCAGATAATCATCTTTGTCGCCCAGAACCGATATCATTCCCAAGTTAGCTGTGTAGCCAGTGGAAAACAGCATGGAATAACGCTTGTCATAAAACGAAGCGATTTCTCGTTCTAGAGCCGAATGGCTGGTGTAGCTTCCGTTTGCAATGCGTGACCCAGTCGTGCCAGTTCCCTGCGCGCGTACGGCTTCAGCAGCGGCATTCAAGCACCCTTCATCGAAAGTGAGGCCAAGATAATTATTGGTGCCGAATAGAGTGACAGGACGTCCCTCAAGAGTGACTTCCGTCGGTGACTTCATGTTGTCAAATTGAAGCGCACTTGGATCTCTCCCCAGCGACTTCAATTGTAAAAAAACACTCTCGGCAGTGGCTAATCGGTCTTTAATTCCCATATTTCTCTACTTCGGCCTAGTTTCAATGCTATCGTTTTTGCAACTCAATGCGAATGCGTTCTCGTTCGTTAAAGTTTCTCAATTTCCTCAATAAGATCACCGACAGTCTCCGCTTCGGCTAAATTATTAAGGGGAATTGTAATGTCAAATTCTTCTTCAAGCTCAAGCAGCAAATTCATTACTTTTACAGAGTCCATGGTGGTGTCTGCCAGTAACTTTGTATCCAGAGTTGCTCTGGACCCAGCTTCCATATGAGCATTCAAAAGCTCTAGGACGCGTTTTGATGTTGCGCTTTCACTCATTTTTTCTGACTACCAGTTGTGGTAGTTGAAATTTTAATCTCCGGATCGTTGTTGTTGCGGTCCCAATCGAATTCGGTCAAACGATCAGCAGCCGCCGTTAGATCATGAGGGTAGTCAACCTCTTGCCAGGGCAGATTATCAATCGACATGACCCCGATGTCAATTTTCGATGCTAAGCGATCAATAACACTAAGATACCATAGGCGCAATGATGCAGGGTCTCGAAGCAGGCCGTCCATCTCATCAACGAAAGCCGTGCCGCCCTCTTTTTGAAAGCGCAGCATGCCAATGGATTCACCATCGATTTTACCGGTAAGCGTTTTGCCGATCCGGTTTAGCCGTTGACCATCCAAAACAACCTTCATGTCATCGCTGTCATATTGCTCTTTGTGGTCAACCGTCACAGTAATAGAACGATCGCGCTCACCTAAAAGTTTTGCCAATATACGACGGTCAAACAATGTGTCGCCATTTATCAAAATACAATCTGATTTCAATAAATGCTGTGCAGACCAGCAAGAGCTAATATTGTCGGCTACAGTGTAAAAAGGGTTGTAAATACAATTCACTGGCAGCGAGATTGGCTTAACATTGACAATCGCTTCGACAGATTTTGCTTCGAAACCGACAACAATCGTAACCCCGTCGATATTCCCTGTTTCCAGATGGCAAGCTTCTATCGCTTGAAGTTGCCATTCAAGCAGCGTTTTTCCTGCAACGGAAACCAGGCATTTAGGTTTTTTGTCTGTAAGAGGCGACAAGCGTTTACCTTGGCCGGCGCTTAATAATACTACATGAGGCAAAGCGCTATCTTTCCACCAAAGTTACTTGAACATAACCACGCTAACGTGGCGCGACTTTCTAGTCTAGGACTGACAAAAAATCAAGCATTAGGATACCCTATTGCCGTAATCGTGAATGTTCCCTTACGGTCACAAAGTTAATAATTTAACTTGGATCATATTCGAAAAACATTTTCGGGCATGAGAAGACTAGGCAAACATGCGAAAATTTCATGGATTTTGATCTCAGCCTTTGGCTGGTTTGTTATTGAATTATATGGATAAAATGGTTTTGGAGAGCCAGTAAAGTGAGATGGTAGTGCCTTTTTCGAGGGTAACGAATTCTCACTCCAGAATGCTTCTTTTGTGTGAGAAGCAAGCGGTTAGGCGCGGCTGAAAAGCGTCGATTTTATATCATAAAATGGTGAAAAACATCAGCTCTGCGGCAAGTGCTACAAAAAAAATCAAGATTTTTGCCGCCTGTATGACAGGCCGTTTCGCTTAAACCTCGCTCCAAATAGCGCTGGTTACGTTATCAATCGAAAGCTTTGTCGAAGAACATTGCTCGAGCCTTATTCCGGCTTAGTTTTCCAGATGATGTGCGAGGCAAAAGACCAGAGGCTGAAAGAGCCACAATTGGTGTGACGGAAAAAGATGATTTGATAAAGGCTTCTACTTCTCGCCTAAAACTGTCGCGCTCTGCCTCATCTTTGGAGCGGAATTCCACGACAACGCAAATGATCTCTTCTTCATTACTTGCGTCTGGAAGGCCGTTAAAGGCGACCACACGGCCCTCTTTTGCGCCGTTTACAGATCGCTCTATGGACCATTCAATATCTTGAGGCCAGATATTGCGACCATTGATAATAATGAGGTCTTTGGCGCGGCCAGTTAGTGTTAAATTGCCGCTATCAAGATAACCAAGGTCACCGGTATTGAGCCAGCCGTCTTGATCAAGTGTGCGTGTCGTTTCTTCTTCGTTGCCGTAATAGCCCTGCATAACGCTTGGGCCTTTTAAGAAAACTGTGCCGACGGCACGCTCCTCGGCGATCGCTCCGCTCGAGGTTCTCACTTCGAGCTGATGATTTGGAAGTATCGTGCCGCACGAGACGAATTCGCGAGAATTAGGGGTGCTCTCATCTGTTTTCGATGCCAACCCTTCTTCAAGAGCTGTGAGGTCCAATCGTTCAGCATGAATCCCTTGATCAAGTTTTTCAAAGGTTGCGCCCAGTGCCATTTCCGCCATGCCATAGCTTGGAAGAAAATTGGTCTTACGAAAGCCATGTGGTTCATAACTGTCGATGAAAGCCTTTATGCTATCAGACTTAATCATATCGCCACCAAGCCCAGCAATCCGCCAATTTGATAGATCAAGATCATCAATCTTGGGCTTGCGCTTGGCTGCCAGATCATAACCAAAGGTCGGCGCATAAGTGAGCGTGGCTTTGTTCCGGCTCATGAGGGTAACCCAAAGGGCAGGCCGCCGAATGAAGTCGCGTGTTGGAAGATAATCGATCGACATATGACTGGCGATCGGCAGCAGCATGCAACCGACCAATCCCATATCATGGTAGAAGGGAAGCCAATTCACGCCCCGATCCATAGAGCCAAGCTTAAGAGCATCGCTGACCATGCCATCGATATTGGCCATCATGGCCTGATGAGAAACAGCTATCCCTTTTGGCGTGCTTGTTGTTCCAGATGAGAATTGGATATAGGCAAGATCGTTATCTTTCGGGCTTTCAGAAGGCAGGTCTGCCATCTCGTCCCCTAATTCTCCAACGGACTGGAAGAATTTAAAATCATAGCCCTGGAGGTGATCTGCAAGGAGTTTTTGGTATTGTGGCGCAACAACAATGGCAGAGGCGTCTGCAACATCAAGGACGCGCTTTAAGGTCTCGGCATAAGCACCTGACGCACTAAACGCGATTGGAAGGGGCAGGGGGCAAGGAACCAAATGGGCATAAAGGCACCCCATAAAAGCACGTGCAAAATCTGCTTCGGTCTCGGCAACAAGCCCAACCCGGTCTCCGGGTTTTAGCCCCTTAGCTAGGAGTTTCCGTCCGACCTCGGATGCTTCTTTTGCAAGATCGCGATAAAGGATGGTTTCAACGAGTTCGCCGCGTCCAGCATAAAAATTCATCCCTGTTTCTGCCTGCTCAGAGAAATCAAGGGCATCGGTTAGGGTTCTGAAATTTTTAGGATAAACGGCTTGATGCTCTGTTTTTGTAGGTTCTGTCACGTGAATAACTTCTAAAAGAGGCTCTAACCTTAGTCGTTGTGGTTAAAGATTTGCACACTGCTTGTCCATCCCTTTATTTCATATATCCTTGAACAACACGACTTGAAATACGACTTAAATTGATGGTGAAATTGAATGAGCTACCTTGGTATCGATCTTGGAACATCTGGTCTGCGTGCATTGCTTCAGGACGAAGAGGGCCAAACGATCGCCTCTGCCGAAATGCATTACGATGTTAGCCATCCGCATGATGGCTGGTCAGAGCAGGATCCACAAAATTGGATAGATGCTCTCGAGGCGACCATCGCGGAGTTGAGAGAAAATCACTCAGAGTTTCAAGCCGTAAAAGGCATTGGGGTTGCGGGCCACATGCATGGCGCAACGCTTATTGATAAAAACAACGAGCCATTGCGCCCCTGTATCTTATGGAATGACACACGATCTATGAAAGAGGCCGCGCGGTTAGATGGCATTGTTTCTATGCGTGAATTGAGTGGCAATATCGTTTTCCCAGGTTTCACAGCGCCAAAGCTTGAGTGGGTGAAAACGAATGAACCTGAGGTCTACGCTAAAATATACAAAGTTCTGCTGCCTGCCGCATTTTTGAACTTGTATCTAACAGGTGATTGCGTTGCAGATATGTCTGATAGCGCTGGAACGTCATGGCTGGATATTCGTAACCGCGAATGGTCGAAGGAGCTTCTTTCATTAAGTGGGATGCAACATGAGCAAATGCCCCGTCTTGTTGAAGGCAGTGAAACTGCGGGCATTCTTCGATCAGACCTTAAATCCAAATGGGGCCTGATTGAGGATGTCATTGTTGCTGGTGGTGCTGGCGATAATGCTGCTGCTGCATGTGGTATCGGTGCTTTGAAGGAGAACGAGGGTTTTGTCTCTCTCGGCACGTCTGGGGTTCTTCTGGTTGCAAGAGATGCGTGTTCACCGGCGCCAGAAACCGCCGTTCACACCTTTTGCCATGCTGTCCCAGAGCGTTGGTATCAAATGGGTGTCATGCTATCGGCCACCGATTGCTTGAACTGGTTTTCAAAAAGCGTCGGGCGCAAACCTTCTGAACTTACAGCCGATCTTGGCGCTAGCCTAAAGCCGCCAAGCTCGGTGCAGTTTTGGCCATACCTATCGGGTGAGCGAACGCCGCATAACGATTCTGAAATTAGAGCTTCCTTTGTGGGTCTAAACTTGACGACATCGCATCAAGAAATGACATGTGCAGTGCTCGAAGGTGTTGCATTTGGTTTGCGTGATAGCCTAGAGGCTCTGCGTGCAACAGGGGCCCATCCAGAGTCTCTGTTTGCCATTGGTGGTGGCAGTGCATCCAACTATTGGCTCAAATTGATTGCAACAGTTCTCAATATACCATTGAAACTGCCAGCTGGTGGCGAATTTGGCGCAGCCCTTGGCGCAGCGCGTTTGGGGCAATTAGCTGCAACCAATGCTGATCCAGCAACAGTGCTAATTAAGCCTGAAGTTGAAACAGTTATTGAACCAGATAATGCGCTGGTAGCAGCCTATGATGCAGCCTACCAACACTACAAAGCCGCCTATCCTCTGCTTAAGAAACTGCAGAGATAAGAGTGCTGCAAACAAAAGTTTCACTGCGAACGGTCAATCTAACAACAAAGAGCAAGGGTAACATCAACAAACAGATGGAATAAAACTGCGCAGCCTTTCAAGGCCAGCCTCACGGGAGGGTTGCCATTCCATCGTTTCATTCTCGGTTTCTCCAAAGAGGGTAAGTTGGCTCATTTATCAGCCCTCTTTTTCTTATTTCGACGACAACGCGCAGAACAATAGTTTACCTCGTCCCAAACCTTCGCCCATTTCTTTCGCCAAGTGAACGGGCGTTCACAGGTCAAACATAGCTTAGATGGAAGGTCAGATTTTTTTGGCGTTTTCATTGTTGTTCTCAGTATCAAAAAGTAGGTCTAATTGCTCAGGTGAATTTTCTTTCTTTTTTCTCTTCCCTCGCATGGCAACCCCACTTTTACGGCTTCCATGTTTGTTTTGAATAGCTTTTGCTGTTGTATTGAAATTTGCACCCTTTCGCACGGCCCATATCTTTTGGCGCGCACTCTTTGCTGCTTCTAGGTAATCAATAATTGGAAAAGGATAATCTTTGCCAAGCACTTTGCTTGCATTGCTGGCGGACCAAGGCTCCTGCAAATAGCAGCTATCAATATCTCGAAGTTCGGGCACCCAGCGCCGAACAAAAGCGCCATCGGGGTCTTGGTCGTATCCCTGTTTTACTGGATTATAAATCCTTATTGCATTGATCCCTGTGGTGCCCGATTGCATCTGAATCTGTGGCCAGTGAATGCCGGGTTCATAATCAGTGAACTGACGGGCAAGGTGTTCACCAGGTTTGCGCCAATCAAGCCACAGATGATAGCTTGCAATAGCCGTTACCATGGCCCGCATTCTAAAATTAAGCCAACCGGTTTCGTTGAGCGAGCGCATACAAGCATCAACAAATGGCAAGCCTGTCTCACCCTTCTGCCAAGCGTTAAGACGTGCAACGTCAGTTTCTAAAGGGCGCATCCCGTTATATGTGGGATGTAGGTTTTCAAACTCTAGTCTTGGTTCATCTTCGAGCTTCTGTATGAAGTGGCAATGCCAATGCAACCTACCTGAAAAAGACGTGAGGGCATTTCTCCAGTTCTTTGTCGTTAGGCCTTGCGCCGCTTTCAACTCTCGTTGGCGGCCCCACGTAATTTGAGCGACTTCACGCATGGAAACAGTGCCCCATGCCAGATGAGGGGAGAGCCTGGAGCAAGCGGTTTCACCACCAAGCGGATTTGACATTTGCGTGCGGTAATATTCACCACGCTCATTCAAAAATGTATGGAGCCGTTCAAGGGCATTCTCACGACCACCTGACTGGCGCTGCAAGCACGCATCATCCCGCAAACCAAGGTCGCGGCTTGTCGGGATTTCTCCTAGTTCGAGATCCGATAGAGGGGTGAGAGTGGGAACAGGCATGACTGGCTCAGCCATGTAATGATCCCAAGCCTTTGCCCAACCATTGCGTGACTTTAACCGACGCTGTGTCCCATGTTGTTGAATTTCATTCCAAGGTAGGCTCCGTAAGCGGCACCAAGCGGCAACCTTTTTGTCTCTTTCAAAAGTCCATTGATTACCAGTTTCTTCATGAGACCAAATAGCTTCAATGTCGAATTGCTGGCTAATAGCCTCAAAAACCTGCGTTACCTCTCCACGCCTGACAATGAGCGGTTGTCCGGCCTTATGTAGTTGATCTCGAAGATCATGAAGACATTCTGCCACAAAAGCCCAATGGCGGGCTGACATATCAGCCTGCTGCCATAGTTCATCCTCTATGATGTAAAGGGGAAGTGTTAATCCTGACTGTGATGCCGCAACCAAAGCGCGATTATCGTCAACCCTTAAGTCGCGTTTGAGCCAAGCGATATTTATAGCGACCTTGTAGGGGGTGGGATGCTGTCTCATCTGGTCAATTTAAAGCTCGGCAATCTGTTTGTTTTTCTTGGAAAATGGTTGTGAATTGAAATTATGATCGTTCACCCGCATGAGACAAAATATCGTTGGCCAAATTCTGACCACTGATAAAGGCAGCTTCAACGCGCCCTTGAATGCACCAGTCCCCACAAACGCCAATGCGTTCCGTTTTATCTATAAAGTGGCTTCCATCTTTTTGTTTCTTTGCATTCGCATAACGCCATTGGTGCAACGCTATGTGATCAGGCGATTTAATATCATGGCCGATAATAGAGGCGGTCTTTTCATAGAGAAAATGCATCACCTCTTCACGGTTGTCTTCGCTATGCGCATCTGCCCAATCATTAGTGGAGTGAACCAGCAGGCTCGTTCCGCCGGGTTTTCCTGGTTTGGAGCTATTTACCGATATCCAGCTAATAACATCATCGCGAACCAATGCTGCGTCGTATTTGAAATCGAAGGCTTTTTTAAAGCCTAGCATCAATGAATAACATCCCTGCAATTTGATCTTATTGATGTCGCTATAAAAAGAAGCTGATGACGGGAGTAGGGCGGTTGCTTGTTGTGCAGGGATTGCAGAAATTACCCAATCATAGCGGCCCAAACAAATATCGTCTTGATCGCTAATTTCCCATTGGTCGTCGATTTTGCACATTGAACTTACATGTGTGGAAAGCCGAACATCCAAGCCATTGCTAAGATGTTTTCCAACAGCATTCATTCCCGGAACGCCGACGTAATGGAAGGGTGGCTCATTCCATTCTTGCTGTTTGGAAATTTCATCACCAGCGATCTGCACAAAACGAGCGTTCCAAGGCGCAACAACACCCGCCTCTATCAAAGGGGCAATATATGATTTGAAAGCAGCCGTTTTTGCCGTAAAGAATTGCGCCCCATGATCAAAAATGAAGGGCTCGGCTCGTCGTGTTGATAGACGGCCACTCGTACCACGCGATTTTTCAAAGACGGTAACATTTGCATGTTGTTTCAATTGGTTTGCAACTGTTAGCCCTGATAGGCCTGCACCAATAATTGCAATTTTCATTATTAAATAACCACTTTATCTCGTGCTAAACATTGTCTGAAGTTCGCATGGAACTAACCACTAAGCGGGCAATATTTTATCGACCGTTTATTTGTAAAATTGACGGCGGTCACTAAAGTCGCGCACACGTTTGCGCCATGTTTGATAGCTGCCCCGCTTTAGGGTGCGCCGCATAAGTTCTTTAACGTCTTTTTCAGCGATGCCATATTGTGACTGAATGTCAGCAAAGCTGACATGATCGGAAAGGGCCATTTGAACAATTTCGCTTATGTGTTCAGGCGCGTATTTGGGTTGTTTACTCATATTCATAAACTAATATATCAGTTCACGAAAACAAGTGACTAATTCCTTCAATTGGGTGCATTATCTCACCTTAAAACCTATGCATGATTCCCTTGCTTTCATCCTGTTATGCTTCAACGTGGGTATATGACAAAAACACTTATTCTCATTCTTGGTGACCAGCTATCAAAACAAATTTCTTCGCTGCAATTGGCAGACAGAAAACGTGACCGCGTTTTGATGGTGGAAGTTGCCGAAGAGGCAAGCTACGTCCAGCATCACAAGAAGAAGATAGCCTTTATTTTTTCAGCCATGCGGCACTTCGCTGAAGCGTTGCGACTGGATGGTTGGGTTGTTGATTATGTTCCCTTGGATAGTGCTGACAATACTGGCTCGTTTAAGGGTGAGTTGAAGCGAGCTATTACGCGTCACACCCCCAGCCAGATTATTGTCACAGAACCTGGAGAATGGCGCGTCTTGGAAGATATGCGCGCGTGGCAGGAAGAGCTTGGTGTTACCGTTGATATTCTCGCTGATGACCGCTTCATCGCGACACATGAAGAATTTGCCAGCTGGGCATCTGGTCGCAAGCAATTGCGGATGGAGTATTTCTACCGTGACATGAGGCGCAAGACAGGCCTTTTGATGGAAGGAGATCAGCCTGAGGGTGGCAAATGGAACTTTGATTCAGAAAACCGCAAGCCTGCGAAAGCCGATCTCTTCATGCCAAGGCCAAAACGGGTAGAGCCAGACGATATTACTCGAGAGGTTCTAGCGCTTGTCGAAAACCAATTCCCTCATCACTTTGGTGACCTTGAACCCTTTTGGTTTGCGGTAACATCAAGCCAAGCCGAAGAGGCGCTTGATTACTTTATCGTTGAATGCCTGCCCTCCTTTGGGGATTACCAAGACGCGATGTTAACGGGCGAACCGTTCCTCTATCATTCACTCTTATCGTTTTACATCAACGCAGGATTGCTTGATCCACTGCAGGTCTGCAAGCGGGTAGAAATTGCTTATTATGCGGGGGATGCCCCCTTGAATGCTGTTGAAGGATTTATTCGGCAAATCATTGGTTGGCGTGAATATGTTCGCGGTATTTATTGGTTGAAGATGCCCGACTATGTGGCTCTAAACTTCTTCGACAACAAACGGTCGTTGCCTGATTTTTATTGGACGGGTAAAACGGATATGGCGTGCATGGCAGCTGCAATCGCTCAGACCAAAGAAGAAGCCTATGCCCATCATATCCAGCGGCTCATGATAACTGGCAACTTTGCTTTGATGGCAGGCATTGATCCCCATGAAGTGCATGAATGGTACCTTGCTGTTTATGCAGACGCCTATGAATGGGTCGAACTACCCAACACACTTGGTATGAGCCAGTTTGCAGATGGGGGGTTGTTGGGATCAAAGCCATATGCAGCAAGTGGTAACTACATCAACAAAATGTCGGATTATTGCAAATCATGCCGCTATGATGTGAAGCAGAAAGTCGGCGAAGGCGCGTGCCCGTTTAACGCGCTCTATTGGGATTTTCTCGTACGCAATGAAGAGAAGCTCAAAGGCAATCATCGCCTCGGGCAAATCTATCGCACTTGGTACAAGATGGATGAAGAAAAGCGAAACGCCTACCGTTCAAGCGCAGCCAAGTTTCTTGAAACACTCAATTGAGCTTTTGTTCAAAGCGCACACCAGTCTTCTTGGAATGATGAAGAACGGATCTTCACTGCGGATTTAACCCTACAGTTACCGACCGCTCAATCTTGAGTGCTATTGCACTCATCGCCTTGCACCGGATACCTTTTTTGAGCGGATGATTTCACAGCCTTCATCTTCAAACTTGGTTATTTGGCCGTCATAGACTTGGTCAACAGTGCTGACCCGCGCATAGCCTATTTTAGTCATATGTCACCTCAGGGTTTAAACCCAAGGTTACGGTGTCTCAAATAGACGAAGTCAACCCAGATGTTACAGCAATCCGACAATCGATGTTACGTCACATTGACGTATGCTTTGATGTTGCCACAGCAGCGATACGGATTGCCACCGAAGGTCAGGTAACAGCCATCAATTGCGCTTTGTAGGGAGGTTTTCTTTTTGGATTAAAGCGACCATGTTGAGATTTGTGACAATGTCTCTTGAGGGATAAGACAGGAATTTCCCTGCGAATAACGGTTTATCTACATTTAATCACAAAAATTTATTAGCTTTTTTTTAGTTCATTAAAACGGGAATACATTCGATATAATAGTGTATTTTTATCTTCTAAAACACGTTAGTTACACCAAAATCACGACATAACATTTCATCATTTTCAAGTCGCTCATATTAAATCAAAATAGGCCTAAAAGGTTGAATTCCGTAGGGTATTTTATCATTAATTTTTCGGTAATTTGTTTGTGTGCAAAACGATAAACAGACAATCTGTTAATGGTGGAAATTATCTTGC